>JAPKZC010000316.1:3531-7570 GCA_026394025.1 Candidatus Solibacter sp. | reverse complement strand
CTTCGTCTTCCTTGGCGAGTTCAGGGTCGAAGGCCGGCCAGGGCTGGCGGAAGACGGGTCCTTCGTTACCCAACTCTTCCCAGATCTCCTGCGCCACATAGGGCGCGAAGGGGGCCAGCATCAGCGCGAGAGTTTCCAGCACGCGCGGCATGGCATCGGCGGAGACGTTCTGCTCCTCGGCATAGAGCAGGTTGACCAGTTCCATGATGGAGGCGATGCAGGTGTTGAAGTGCCAGCGCGTCTCGAAATCCTCAGTGATCTTTCTCAGGGTCTGGTGGAGCT
Organism: Candidatus Solibacter sp.; assembly: GCA_026394025.1. Taxonomy (GTDB): domain Bacteria; phylum Acidobacteriota; class Terriglobia; order Bryobacterales; family Bryobacteraceae; genus Solibacter. The sequence goes on along the minus strand of JAPKZC010000316.1, from coordinate 7,288 downwards.
TACGGAGGATCTTGCGGTCTCCCTCGCCAGAACGCTGTTCCGCGGGTAGATTGCGCGTGGCGAAGCGGTAGACCCGGCCCAGAAATCGATAGATACCCTCGGCACCTTCCACGCGCCAATCGACTTCCTTCTCCGGAGGCGCGGCGAACAGCACGAACATGCGGGCGGTATCGGCGCCGAACTTCTCGGCGAGCATGTCCGCGCCTACCACGTTGCCTTTGGACTTCGACATCTTGGCGCCTTCGGCGATTACCATGCCCTGGGTGAAGAGCCGGCGCGCGGGCTCGCTGTTGGTGATGAGGCCGATGTCGCGCATCATCTTCGTGAAGAAGCGCGAGTAGATGAGGTGCAGTATGGCGTGCTCCACGCCGCCGATATACTGATCGATCTCGAACCAGTAAGCGATCTTCGCCGGGTCGAACGGCTGCGTGGAGTTGTGCGCGTCGCAGTAGCGGTAGAAATACCAGGAGCTGTCGATGAAAGTGTCCATGGTATCGGTTTCGCGCCGCGCGGCGGCGCCACACGCCGGACATGCCACGTTGACGAACTCGGGGACGTTTTCCAGCGGAGAACGTCCGGCGCCGGTGATCGCGATGCGGTCGGGGAGGATCACGGGGAGCTGGTTTTCGGGTACAGGCACCACCCCGCAAGCGGCGCAGTGAATCACCGGGATCGGCGTGCCCCAATAGCGCTGGCGCGAGATGCCCCAGTCTTTGAGGCGATAGGTGATGGCGGCTTTGCCGAAGCCGTGCCGCTCCGCGTGAGCGCTCATCTGGCGGCGTGCTTCGGCGCTCGAAAGTCCGCTCCACTCGCCCGTGTTCTCGACAATGCCGTACTCCGTGAAGGCTTCCGTCATCCCCGGCTCCACGGCGAGCGTGCCATCCACCGGGCGGATCACGGGGCGAACCGCGATATCGTACTTGCGGCAGAATTCGAAATCGCGCTCATCGTGCGCTGGGACGGCCATGATGGCGCCGGTGCCATAGCCCATCAGGACGAAGTTGGCGATCCAGATGGGAACCTTCTCGCCGCTGTAGGGGTTGATGGCATAGTGGCCGGTGAAGAGTCCTTCCTTATCGATATCGCCAGGGTCGCGTCCGGCGCGTGAATCCACCATGGCCTTGGCGCGCGCTTTCAGATCGGCATCCAGAAGCTCCGCGTTCAGCGGATGCTCGGGCGCCACAATGACGCAGGTGGCGCCGAAAATGGTATCGACGCGCGTGGTGAAAACGCGGATGGGCGTGGCGTTGGCTTCACCGGGGCCGTCCAGGTGGAAATCCACTTCGGTACCTTCCGAGCGGCCGATCCAGTTACGCTGCATCGTGAGGACGCGCTCCGGCCAGCCGCCTTCAAGCTGCGCCATGTCGTCCAGCAGTTCGTCGGCATAATGAGTAATCTTGAGGAACCACTGTTCCAGGGCGCGCTGTTCGACGGGCGTATCGTCATGGCGCCAGCAGCAGCCCTCCACCACCTGTTCGTTAGCCAGCACGGTGGCGCACTTCCCGCACCAGTTGACCAGGGCACGCTTGCGGTAGGCCAAACCGCGCTCCAGCATCTTGAGGAAGAACCATTGGTTCCAGCGATAGTATTCGGGCTCGCAGGTGGTGACTTCGCGGTCCCAATCGTAACTGAAGGCGAAGCGGCGATGGGTCTGCTTCATCGCCGCGATATTCTGCACGGTCCACTGGCGCGGCGGCACCCTGTTGGCGATGGCGGCGTTCTCGGCGGGCAGTCCAAAGGCGTCCCAGCCCATGGGGTGCAGCACGTTGAAGCCGCGCATCCACTTATAACGCGCCAGCGCGTCGCCGATCGAATAGTTGCGGATGTGGCCGATGTGGAGCGTGCCGCTGGGGTAGGGCAGCATCTCCAGAACGTAGAATTTCGGCTTGGCCGAGTTCTCTTCGGCCTTGTAGAAATCGGCGTTCTGCCAACGGTCGTACCACTTCAATTCGATCTGGATATGGTCGTAGGGCTTCTCGGGCATAAAGGCTGCTTATGTTTGGGGGACTAGATTTTATGGTAGCAGGGCAGCTATTCCGCCGCTATCGTTCTACGCCGCGTTGAGGCCATTCTGGCAGCCACACGCATGGCCTGCTTCATGCTCCGCGCATCGGCCCGGTTCTTTCCGGCGATGTCGAACGCCGTACCGTGATCGACGGATGTGCGGATGATCGGAATGCCCAGCGAGATGTTCACCGTTCCTTCGAAATCGATCAGTTTCATCGGAATGTGGCCCTGATCGTGGTACATCGCCACCACCAGGTCATAGGCGCCCCGCGCCGCCAGCAGGAAAACCGTATCCGGAGCGTGCGGCCCGCTGCACGGAATGCCCTTGGCACGCGCGGCTTCAATCGCCGGCAGGATGATTCGCTGGTCCTCGTCGCCGAAAAGGCCGTGTTCCCCGGCGTGCGGGTTCAAGCCGCACACCGCGATGCGCGGCTCATTCATGCCCAGCAACTTCATGGCGTCGCTGCCCAGTTCGATGGTTCGCAGAATGCGCCCGGTGCTGGTTTCGCACGCCGCGCGCAACGGCACGTGTGTGGTCACGTGGATGGTGGAGAGGCGTTCGCTGCACCGTCCCGAGAGTGTCACCGCTTCCTTGTTCAGCGGCGCCGTCACCATGGCTTCGGCCTCGCCGGAGAGACACATCCCGGTCGCGATCCGCACGTACTCCACCGCGGCCACGCCGCAGCTCGCATCCAGCCGGCCGAACTGGAACTCCGCAATTCCAGCCAGCGCCCGTGGGTCGCGCAGTTCCGCCTGGAGACTGACTCCGGTGATTCGCTGGGCCATTTCCAGCACGGCGGTGTCCCCCACCACGATCCAGCGCGCCAACGGCGCGAGTTCGGCGTCGGCAGCCGCCTGCAGCACGATTTCGGGGCCGACGCCGGCGGGGTCGCCCATGGTCAGAACAATAGTGGGTCGATGATCAATGGTCGGTCCGGGCATAGAAAAAATCCGCTATTTGAATCAGTGCATCGCTGCGCCCGAAACCGCCGGACTTGGTCGCGACAGAGGTCCCATCGAACTCTCCGCCATGGAGAATGCCGCGCGGGACTCCATAAACGATTTCATCACATAGCTCGATCCGCTGCACTCCGGCCGCCCGGCAGACCAGAGATGCCGTGTCTCCGCCGGAGAGCACCAAGGCCGCGGCAGGCGCCCCGCTGATCCGTTCGCGCACCTGTTCCGCCGAAATCAGGCCGCGCGGAATCCGCAGGATCACGTGTTGACCGCCGGCCAGCGCGCCCGAAATCGATTCCCGCGTGGCGGCATGGGAATGGAGCAGCACGGCGCGTCTTTCGGCCAGCAGTGCGCTCTGCTGGCCTAGAGTCACGTCGTGGTCCGATCCGATACAGAACAGCACGGCGCCGGTTCGCGCGGGTGCCGGCTGCCGGGCGCACTCTTCGCCAAGGCGGCGTGCCAGCGCCGAAGCCAGACCCGCGGACCCCGCCCACAAAATGCGCCGGCCCATCGGTAGAATGGCCGCGGCAATGCAATCCAGGTCGTCATCGCAGTTCGCATCCACCGACACGAAGCGGGCGCCTTCCGCCAGAATCGCCGCAACACCATCCGGCCGAGTGTGCGAACACGCATACCCGGTCTGTAACTGAAGGCGGCGGGCAACGTCGATTGGAGCGAACTCCGGCGCGCTCGTCACCCTCAGAACTCCACTCTCCACCACGCGGTGCATCTTGGGAAACGCCGGACACACGATGGCGGTGTCGCAGTGGAACGCTTCCAGGGCCGCGGTCAA
>JAPKZC010000316.1:0-3442 GCA_026394025.1 Candidatus Solibacter sp. | reverse complement strand
ACACCCGTGTTGCCCCGCAAGGTCGAATCGATTTTCTTAAAGACACGGGCTCCACAATCGACTGGGAACTCCGCCGCCGCGGCGGCCAGGGAGCGGCGGATTTCCGCCGGTGCGAGATCGCGGCTCTCCGTGCTGACCGCAATCACACGTGCACCGGCGGCTGTCGTTCCAAGAGCAACCGTTCCGCGTGCCACCACAACGGAGGCCGGACGGAGACCGCGTATCGCGAAGTGCACCGCGGCGTCGCAAGCTCCCGTGAGGTCGTCCGCCACCAGCAGGCAATCAATGGAGACGCCGGTCATGGAAGCATCACCGTATCGAAGCTGCGCGCGCCGCTCGCCATCTTCGAAGCGGTGGCGGCGCCCGGCAGCACGACTCCCGCGGTCATCCCCGGCGGCACGCTCACCTGAAGATGAAAGTTCCTGCCCTCGCGCTTCCACTCCACGGCAACCGGACCGCGGAAGGTTTCCCACTTCGCCTTGCCCCAGGTCAGGTCGCCGACCGCCTGCGGGCGAATCTCAACGTGGCGCAATCCCGGATCCTCCGGGCGTATGCCGGCCAGGCCGGCGTAGAACCACTCTTCAATGTGGCCCAGCATCAGGTGATTCTGCGAGCTGTTGGGATTTGCGTCCCACGCCTCGGTGAGCGAGGTGGCGCCGCGCGCAATCTGCCCGGCATAACTCGGGGCGGTTTCTTCGACGGCCATGTCATAAATCACGTCGCCACGGCCAGCTTCCATCAACGCGCGCAGCACGTAGCGGTAGCCGATATCGCCCGCGGTGGTGTGATTGCCATGCGCGCGAATATCGCCGACCAGCTTTTCCACCAGGCCTTGCCGCGCTCCGGCGGGCGCCAGGCCGAGCCCGAGCGGCATGGCGAGGGACGTTTGGCTGCCGCTAGCGTAGCTGCCGTTCTTCCAGTACGCCTTCTCGAACGCGGCAGCCAGGCGATCGGCGGCAGCGGCAGCGCCCGTGGGATAGCCCAGAACGCGCGCGGCACTCTCCATAACCTTGAGGTCACTCCAGCACAGGGCGCTCGCCGTGCACCGTGACACCCTGGGGAGTGAGTTGGGAATTCCCCGGAGGACGCGGTCCGATGTCGTACCAATCGCCCAAGCCGTGACTCAGCAGGCCGTCCTGGAGTCTGCCGTTGAGGTAGTGGTCATAAGCCTGCATGGTGCGGTAGCCGTCGGCGAGCGTGGTGCGGTCGCCGTAGATCCGCCATGCCAGCCAGGGCAACTGGAACGCCGCGCTGCCCCACTCGGGCGAATCCCGGAAGCCGCCGCCGAACACCACGTACTCGGGCGCGATGTCCGGCACCAGGCCATCGACGGTTTGCGCCTCGCGCATGTCACGCACAATCTTGGGGAGGTAGCTGCGCAGGTCCCAGTTGTAGAGCAAGGCCGGGCCCATCAGGTGGAACACTTCGAGCCAGCCGAGCTTTTCGCGATGCGGGCAATCGGTCAGTGAGTGTTGCAGGTTGCTGCGCACGGCGGCGTCGATCAGCGCGTGGATCTTGTTCAAGCGGTCATTGGAACAGGAGAACTCGCCGGTGCGGCGGACGTCGAGATGGACGAACTGGCCCTCGATCGACCGCAGCGCCGCCGCGCCTTCCACCTGCACGTAGCGGAATCCGTAGTAGGAGAAACGCGGCGACCAGGTCTCTTCACCGCCGCCGCGCAGGGTGTAGTTGAAGGAGACCGGACCGCCGGAGGAACGTTGCGTAACCAGTCCCGCGGCGTCGAGCAGTTCCCCCGGCGTCATCTTGATCTCCATGCCGGCGGCGCCAAGTGCGGTGATCCGCGGCCAGCCGGCGAAATTCTGACCGAGATCGTAGACCACCACTCCGGCCTTCGGCTGGCTGACCTTTACCGGGCGAAACGTCTGCTGCACGCGAATGGGCGGGCTGGCTTGCGCGCGCAGTTCGCCGCCGGGCGCTTCCATGCCGGCGGCGCGGCGCCACGCGGAATCGTCGAAGCCCGCCCGATCCCATCCGGCAGGCTCGCGACGCGCGTGCCAAAAGTGCAGGAGAAGGTAATGGGACCGTCGGTCACGCGCCAAGTGCCGTCGGTGGCCGTGTCAGCGATGCTGCCGTCGGCATATTCCAGGTGCACCTGAACGCGCACGCGGGGCTGGCCGAATGAGCCGGTGAACTTGGTGTAGCGGCCCCCGGCGACGTTATAGAAGCCATTGCCCAGCAGGACCCCGATGGCGTTGGCGCCGCTGGCGAGCAGCACCGTAACATCGAAGCTCTCGTAGTAGACGGTGGAGCGGAAGTTGCTCCAGGCGGGCGCCAGCACGTGGTCGCCCACCTTCTGTCCGTTGATACGGAGCTCGTGGAATCCAACTCCAGCGACCAGTGCGATGGCCCTGCGCAGCGGTTTGTCAATCACGACTTCCTTGCGAAAGATGGGAAGCGGGCCGGAGCGCAGCACGTGATCCGGATGCGCGATCCAGCCACCCTTCCAGCCGCGCGCATCGGCCGGGACTTGGGTCCACTCAGCGGCATCGCTCCACGCTGAGGCCTCGCCCGCGGCGTTCCACACGCGGACGCGCCACCAATACCGCCGGAAGCTCTCCAACTTGGGACCGCCGTAGGCAATCCACGAAGTCTCGGGCGAGGGGACGCGGCCGGAGTCCCAGAGGCCGGTGGCGGCGGCTGACGTCCCGGCCTGAATCTGGTAGGCACTCTGTTCTTCCGCACGCAACTTCCAGGAGAGGCGCGGTTGAGCGGCTTCGATGCCCACCGGGTTGCGGCGAGCTTCGCACTCCAGTTCGTAGGGCGGGAGGACCGCTCCGCAAGCCGCTCCGCAGGCCGCTGCGCAAGCGAGCGCGGCGAGCGCGATGGTGTATTTCACAATCGCCAGCTTAGTACAGTTCGAACCACGCGGTGACCCTGCGCTTGTATTCCCGCGGAGCGGTTCCGAGCGATGCGACATGGTCCGCCCCCGGCACCTCCCACAGTTGCGTCATTGCGGGATTGAGCGCGTGCAGTTCGCGCGAGTGGCGCGGCGGGATATTCGCGTCCTGCATGCCATGAATCAGCAGGACCGGGACCTTCGCTGCCCGCACCGCCGCCGCGGGCGATGCCTCCCACAGATTCAGCCCGTAGCGCAGACGCGTATACCGGAACCCCGTCTGCACGATGGGCCACGAGACAGCCGGCCCTATCCCACCGTGCTGCCGCAGGCGGTCATAGGCAACTTCTTCGAAAGTGGCGAACGGGCAATCGGCCACTAGCGCGCGAAAGCGCGGCTCGCGCGGCAAAGACTCCAGCAGAATCGACGCGCCCATCGATTGACCCAGCCCGTACAGCCGATTGATGCCGGGGCGGCGCATCAGCAGATCCGCCCAGCGATGCACGTCGTCGGCCTCGCGGATTCCGTAGCTGATCACGTCGCCGCCGCTCGTGCCGTGGCCGCGGCAATCGGGAGTCAGCACCG
>JAPKZC010001077.1 GCA_026394025.1 Candidatus Solibacter sp. | reverse complement strand
TACGAGGCGTCCCGCGCGTCTACCGGGACCGTCTCGTGCCAGGACCGGACCGTAAGGATCTCGCCGTTTCCCAACTTGCCCATAACCGTCACGGGCGGCGGGCTGGTCTTGAACGCGATGGTGAGCGTCTTGCCGGAGGCCGTCGCCTGAATGACGCTGGACTGGTCGGGTCCGGTGACGACGACGTTCGTGCCGCTGCCGTTGATCGTGTCCGCGAGATCCTTGATGGCCGACTCAGCGGTCGCGAGAGCATGGACGTGGAACTGAGGACCGCTGCCCGCGTACGTTCCGGGCGGGAACCCGATGGTGACCAGTCCGGTGCCGCCATAGGCGACGAGCTCGCCGGAGCCAATGGGCTTCGTGGAAGTGATCCGGACGCAGCCGTCCACCGTGTCCGCAGTGGCGTCCAGGCCCGCCGCGCCGACCGCAGTGTTGATATCGGCGGCGACCTGATCTGCGGTCTGCGCCGCGCCCGCCGTGAGGCCGATGTAAATGCTGGTGCCGTCGATGATGAACGTCAACGTGTCGTTCGACGCCGCCACGATATTGAACGGTCCCGGCGTGTACGACCGGCAGATCGTCTCCCCGCCGTGCGGCAGCGTGTTGTCGAACGTCACCCGGTTCTTGTAGACAGGATCGATGGCACTGACGTGGCAGATCTCTTCCAACTGGTACGGAGGGTCAGCGGGATAGAGCGGGTCGTACGTGAAGTACACCGTGTCCCCGACCTTCAACTCCAACTCGCCGGTCACCGGATCGAGATCGGATGGCCACAGGTCGATGGTGCCGTTGGGCGAGGAGAGCGACTTGGGTAGTTGGTAGAGCCTGCCCCACGGAATGCAATTGTAAACCGTGCCGCGGAACGTAACCGCGATGTGGTCGGCGCCCAACTCCGGCTGCGTGCCCGACGCCTCGGCGCTCACACTGGCGGGCGTCTCCCCTCCGGACACCACCGCGGCGTACGAGAGGAGCTTCACCTCGTGGATCTCGCCAGCGCCGCCCTTGCCGCAGACGAAGGTCATCGAGTCCCATGAGACGGACGGGTACTTGGCGGCGTCAAGCCGCATCGCGCCGTCGAGCGCGTGGTCGTACTCGATATCGAACTCCAGCGTCAGGCCGGAGAGATCAGTCCGCGGCAGGTGTTTCTGGCGCAGGTGGTTGAAGTAATCGTACGCGTTGTAGAACCCGAGCGCAGCGAAGTCCTCTGCGGCTTGGAAGATGCCGGAGACGGACACACCTGTCGCGGACGCATCATGGATCGTGGTCGTCGCGCCACGTCCAGTGAAGCCCTGCGTCTGGAAGTTGCGGCGCGGATCGAAGATGCGGAGAGGTTCGGCAGCCACGTAAATTACCAGGATTCAGAGCAGGGGAGGCCCATCGAGATCAAGCATGTGAACTACTTCCTTACTTCCGGATAGCGCGTTAATCGCCCGCGATCGTACCCTGCTGCACACGTGAACTGGCGACATCAGTTCGGATGGCTCGTCACGAGAGTAAGGAAGGTCAGGCTACGACCGCCGCAGTCCGGTGAATCTAGGGCAGCCCCGACGAGATGACTCGGTCCGCCATCCCCGCCCCCCGTCGTTCTTTTAGACCAACGTCCGAAACGCCAATTGTCTGGCTCGAACCAGAGGGCTATCATCATGAATATGAAATCGGCGGTCAAGCTCCAATGAACTGGCTTCAGCAAAATGCAGCGGAAGTGATCGATAACGGACTGAAGGTTCTTCTCGCCGTCATGGCTACCCTTACCGTAATCTGGCAGTTGCGAAAGCAGCACAGGAATTCATTGGCTCAACAGCGCGAGAACGCCCGTCAGGCGCTGATGCTGCGGATCTACGAGACCCTCGTTCTGAGAATCCGAGCGCTCTCGGACGCTAACATCGATGCCAAGATGTATGCATTTGGGATTCTCTCCTCGGTAGATATCGTCCAGCGGGGACAGACTGCGGGTTACCAGCTCTCGCCAATGACAGAGCGCGCTCCCACCTTCTCCGACCTGAATTCCAAGGCTGCACGCCAATTGGCGGAGTTGATCACGGAATTCGAATGCTGGTCAATAGCATTTCCCGGCCTAAATGTCTTTCAGGTCGCTCTAAACGCCGCCGCCTATAGTGTCAGGCAGTCATTCCCGCCACTGTTTGAATCTCTTTTGCACGTCCTTCCTATGGACCCGCCGCCGGGTCAAGCCGGGAAACCCACGATCATCCATCCGCCCCCTTCTCAGGAGGCAAGTTCTGAGCTGAAACGCTTGGTTCTGGAATACAAGGAAGCGATGGACGAGATCGATTGCTACATTCAGGACCTGACCATTGAAGCGCAAAACAACCTTCTCCATGGTTTGTTTGAGCGTAGGGTCCCGCCGCGCCAGCCACTGGACCCACAGCATAGGGTTATCTCAACCATTCCAGAGAAAGCGCAAGTACTGATCCGCTATTTCGAAACTGAGACGCCGTGGGGAAAGTGCCAAGCTGCCATCAATGCTGAGGTAATCGCAGAAGTTCAGGCGAAGGCTGCTGTTCGGTCCGGCGTCAAATAGCTGCGCGTCCCGTGTTGCCCGCCGCAAATGAAGTCCTTTCAGATTCCCACGAATTCCCACGAGGCCGTCCCTGAGAGAGCCCCGGCGAAGGAAGTATCCAAAGAGTCCGGCCACAACGGCTACTTGGAAAGGGGCGTCCAACTTGATGTCCCATAACCCGCGAAGCGTCCAGTGCTCCTCGTGAGTTGTCGCCGAGCCGGAAGTTGGGATCCCAAGCCGATCGTCGATAACTCGTCATGTCTGAATCACCACTGTCAAGTCGCTGCCAGGGTCCGGGTTGGCGACCGCGAGGATATCGAACGCGAGGCTGTCGCCCTCGTTAAGAATCGGAGTCGGCCAGATGGTCGGACGCACGGTGGCGCCGATGCTGTGGTTCTTCGTGAAGATCGCGTCGAACGTCTGCGCGTTCTGGTCGGCGGCGAGCACCTGGACATACTCCTCGTCTGCTTGCCCGAGGTTGATGTGGACGAACTCGCCCACATCGAAGCCCAGCCGGTTTGCGCCGTACGACGCTGTGTTGACGGTCTGCTGGCCCACACCCAGCACCACGTCCTGGATGATGAAGATACCGAAGTCGTTGTACGGCAGGCGGCGCGTAGCGGGCTTGCCGTACCCGCCGTCCACAAGCCAGTCATAGGTGTTCTTGTACCCATCGGGGAGCTTCTGCGCGATGCCCATGTACTCCAGCAGTTCCCACGTCGCGCCGTCATCGCGGGACACCTTCACGCGGTACGCGCTCTGGCCGTCCGTGGTGGGCACCTGGACGTACGCATAGATGCTCCGGATCGACGCGCTATCCTGCACGCGCATCGGGATGACCACCGTGTCGGCGACTGCGAGCGCACCGGGGATCTGGAACGTGTACGCGCCGCCGTTGCACGTCCGGTCGCCAGGCATGAAAGGCTCGCTGTGGTGGCCCAGCGGGAACGTCCTGAACGTGCCGTACCCGAAGTTATTGGCCACGCCGCCGACCGCCGCGACCACGCAGGCAGTGGGGAGCTTCGCCTCGATCCGCGCCGGGAGTCCTGGCGTCCGGAAGAAGCCCTT
>JAPKZC010000432.1:5369-7955 GCA_026394025.1 Candidatus Solibacter sp. | reverse complement strand
CACTTCCTGCACTCGATGCACTGGTGGGTTTCGTCGCGATAGTGGACCAGCAGCGTGTTGCCGTCGCCGAGCAGGCCTTGCAGGTAGCCGTACGGGCAGACGGTGGTGCAGAAGCGGTGGCGCACCAGCGTGAAATCCAGGAACGTTACCAGCGTAACGGCCGCGCCGGAGATGCCCGCCGCGGTGTGGATATCGAGCGAGGCGAGGCGGCGCCAGAGATCGCCCGGGTCCACGAAGTAGCAGATGAAGATAAAGGCCAGCAGCACGCTGGCCGCCGCCAGAACTACGTAGAACAGTCCGCGCGCGACACGTTCGCGGAGGGGCGGCTTCCATTGCGGGAACTTCTTCGTAATCCGCTTGCGCAGCCAGGTTTCAGTTGCCACCGAAGCGTCGCTGAAGATCATCTGCGGACACATGTATCCGCAGTAGACGCGGCCATAGAAGACGCTGGAAGCCACCACCAGAAACATGAGGAACATCATGGCGAAGAAGATGATGGCGAACTCGTTGATCCACAGTTCATAACCGGCGAAGTAGAAGCGCTCTTTCGGGATGTCGAAGCGGACCACGTTGAGGAAGGGCAGCGCCAGGAATACCAGAAAGCACAACAGGTGAATGCGTTTGCGAAGCTTGTGCCAGCTAACCATGGGGCACCGTATGGCACACCGGAACCATCAAGCCGCGCCAGACCAGCACAGCGCCGGCCAGCAACATGGATACCGCGGCGAGGCGATTGCTCCAGTCCGGCCAGGGCGGTGCCGGAATCGACAGCCTTGAGCAGGGCGGCATACACGAGGCCGCAGGGGAGGAATCCCAGGGTGAGCCCGAGGGTGAATTTGCCTTTGGGGGCGAGCAGGCGTTGGCCGATGCGGATGGAGAAACGTGCCGTGATGCCGCGTTTCTGAATGGTCACGAGGCCGCTGGAAGGCAAGAGGCCGATCATGAGGATGCCGGCGACGATCATGGCGGCGCCGGCGAAGACGCGCGCGCCGGATGCCAGGCCCGCGAGACGCCCCAGCATCCCGATGCCGCCGCCCACCGCTCCGGCAAGCGCGCCCAGGAAGGTGTAGGTTAGGATGCGTCCGGCATTGTAGTGGAGTTGCGCGCGCAGGGCTTCGGGACGTCTCAGGGGGAGGCTGAAGGCCAGCACGATGGGTCCGCACATTTGTACGCAATGCAGACTGCTGATCAGGCCCAGGAGGAAGATGAGGCCTAGCTCAAGTGGCATGGGACTCCGCGGGAAGCTGAACACAGAAGCAATTTTCACGCAAAGGCGCTAAGCTCGCAAAGAAAACAGACAGGTTGTTCTTGGCGTGCCTTGCGCCTTTGCGTGAGAAGTGTTTTTCACCCATACCGCACCTTGGGGTTGCGTGTGGGGACGGTGACGCAGGCGCGATGGAAATCGAAGTGCTTCATCAGGATGGCGTGGGTGGGACAGCGCGAGGCGCACATGGCGCAGCGGATGCACGTGGTCTCGTCCTTCATCATGACGCCGCCCATTTCATCCAATTGCTCGTCGGTATAGGAAGCAAGATCGCCGAATTCTTCCACCGCGCGCTCCATCCAGTGGTCGTCGCGCACCAACTCGCTGAGTCCGACCAGGCGGATCAGGTTCTCCGGGCACACGTCCACGCAGCCATTGCAGGCCACGCATATCGACGTGTCGAAGACGGTGTTGACGTTGCAGCGCAGGCAGCGCGATGCCTGCCGGCGCGCGTCGCCCTCGGAATAGTCCTCTTCCACGTTGTCGAGCGACGCGGCGCGCTTCTCGCTTTCGAGCGACGGCGGATTTTCGCGGGGCAGCACGTTCCAGCTTTCCGCCATGGTGTAAGTGGCGGGCGACCAGTGTTTGCGCACGGCGATTTCGGTACGCGTGCCGCGTAGAAAATCGTGCATGGAACGCGCCGCCGTCTGCGCGCTGGCGATGGCGTCGATGAAGAGGCGCGCGCCGTGGGCGATATCGCCGCAAGCGAAGATGTCGGGCGCCGTGGTCTGGTAGGTGTCGCGGTTGACCTTGATGAGGCCGCGCTCGCTTTCCACGCCGTCGGCCGGGTCAAGGAAGGAAAGATCGGAGGTCTGGCCGATGGCGAAGATGATGCTGTCGGCGGCGATGTTCTCCACTTGCGCTTCGTCGAACGATGGATTGAAACGCCGGTTGGCGTCGAAGACGGCGGTGCAACGCACGGTGCGCAGCCCGGTCAATTTGCCGTCCTCAATCAGGACTTCGCGCGGACCGCGCTGGTTGTGCAGGTGGATGCCTTCCTCGGCGCCTTCGTGGACTTCGATTTCGTCGGCGGGCATCTCCTGGCGGCTCTCCAGGCAGACTACGTGGACTTCCTTATCGCCGGAGAGGCGCAGGGCGGAGCGCGCCACGTCGTAGGCCACATGCCCGGCCACGTTTTCATCAGCCGGGCGAACAGCGGAGCGAGCCACATCGTACGCCACGTTGCCGCCGCCGATCACGATGATGCGTTTGCCCAGGGGCAGGGGGGTGCCGGCGTTGAAGGCGCGGAGGAAATCCATGCCGTCGATGACGTTCTCATTCTCGGCGCCGGGCAGCGTGAGTTTGCGTCCCTTGGGAAGGCC
>JAPKZC010000432.1:0-5316 GCA_026394025.1 Candidatus Solibacter sp. | reverse complement strand
TTCCTGCCGCAGGCTGGCGATGGTGAAATCGCGGCCCAGGTGCATGTTGCACTTGAGGTCCACGCCGAGCGAAAGAATGGCTTGGATTTCGTGGCGCACCAGCTCGCGCGGCAGGCGGAAGACCGGCACGCCGGCGGTCAGCATGCCGCCCGGCTCGCTGTAGCTTTCAAAGACGGTGACCTTGTAGCCGATCTTGACGAGGTCGTGCGCCACGGTGAGGCCACTGACGCCCGCGCCCACCACGGCCACTCTTTCGTAGTCGCCGCGATTGGGCGGCAGCATCTGATCGTTATTGGCCTCGCGATAGAGGGTATAGTCGCCGGTTTCCGGGCCGTACCGGCTGGTGACAAAGCGCTTGAGCGGGCGTATGCTGACGGGCGCATCGACGTCGCCGCGCCGGCAGGCGGCCTCGCAGGGTGCGCCGCACACACGCCCGCAGATGGAGGCGAACGGGTTATGCGCGCGGGCGATCCGGTAGGCGTCCTCGTAGCGGCCCTCGGCGATGGATGTGACGTAACCGCAGGCATCGGTATGCACCGGGCAGGCGTGGCGGCACTTCACCATCTCCATCCAGTAATCGGTCGCGTCCGGAACCCGGACTTCGTAGAAGCCGTTCTGCATGGCGGTCCTAGTCGTGAGACTTGCCGAACGAGAAGGCCACGACGATGACGCCGAAGACGACGATCATGGCCGCGATGGCGTACATCAGGCCGGCCGAAGCTTCAGTTGCCGCATTCATGGCGCGCACCAGGTGGCCGCGGCCTTCATGCCCGACCTCGCCATTCATATAGATCAGGAAGTAGCCCAGGGCGCCGCCGGCGATCACAATGTAAGCCAACTTGAGAAAGCCAGGCACGGTGGTTCCGGACTGCTCCGTGATCCAGCCATCGGCGTATTCTTTAATCTTGGGTTTCGTCGGTTCCATGATTCACCTTTTTTGCGACGACCTGAAACTTGACATCTTCGCCATCTTCACCCCAATACCCGTCCTTCCAGGAACGCACGAAGAAATACAGCGCCAGCGCGGCGGACAGCGCGAAGAACAGGTAGGCGAAGTAGACACTGGGCCAGGTGTAGTCCCTCATTTTTCGTAGTCCTTGTCGGGCCGCCAGTCCTTGGCGCGGCCCAGGGTTTGGATGTAGGCCACCAGCGAGGAGAACTCCACCGGGTCGTTCACGATCCATGGGAAGGGGGGCATGACGCTGCCGGGCACCAGGTCGCGCGGATTGCGGAAATGGGTGCGGTGCCACTGGGTGTCGTACTTGCCGCCGACTCGTGAAAGATCCGGACCGGTGCGCTTGGTACCGAACATGTGGGGTTTGTCGTAGACGAATTCGTCGGGCGTGGAGATGGGCGAATCGACGCCGCGCCAGCCGGAGCGCTTGGTGTCGGAAACCAGCGTGCGGGTCTGCTGGGTGTGGCAATACCAGCAGCCTTCGCGGACGTAGATGGCGCGGCCCTTAAGCTGGATTTCGGTGTAGGGTTTCAAGCCCGGCGCGGGGCGCCCCCAACTCTTATCCACCAGTGGCGGCACCACCGTGGTGAGCAGTCCGCCGATGAAAAACATGACCAGGGCGAGGCCCACGGCCCACGCGGCGCTGTTGTCGGCCTTACTGAACATATGCTTTCCTCCCGACCACTGTCGCCATGATGTTGTAGGCGAACATCACGATTCCGAGGAAGATCATCACGCCCGAGAAGAAACGCACCAGCCAGATGGGTTGCAGCGCTTTCACGGTATCGATGAAGGGAATCGCGGGATTGTTCCACTGCCAGCCCTGCCAGAAGCCACCCAGCCAGAGCGTCACGAAGAAACCCAGACCGCCCATGATGATGAACCAGAAACTCCAGTTGGCGAGCGCGTCGCTGTGGAGTTTGGTGTGCCACAGGCGCGGCGCAAGGTAATAGATTCCGGCGATGGCGAAGAAGGAGAAGCAGCCGAGCACGGCCATGTGAGCGTGGCCGGGAATCCAATCGGTTTTGGAGACGATGGCGCTGACGGAGCGCAGGCTGTGCATCGGTCCCTGGAAGCAGGTGAGCAGGTAGAAGACCACGCCGGACATCAGGAACTTGAGCGGTACATTGTCGCGCAACTGGTGCCATTGGCCCTTCATGGTGGCGAAGAAGTTATAGACCACGGCCCACACCGGAATCAGCAGCATCAGGCTGAAGGCGATGGCGATGGTTTGCAGCCACTGCGAGATGGGCCCGTGGATCATGTGGTGCGCGCCGGTCCAGACGTAGACGAAGGAGAGCGCCCAGAAACCGATCATGGAGAGGCGGTGGCGGTACAGCGGGGTCTCCGACGATTTCGGAATGAAGTAATACGCGATGGCGAGGCCGATGGGGGTGAAGATGAGGCCCACGGCGTTGTGCACGTACATCCAGTTGAGGTTGGCCTGGTTGACGCCGCTGGTCAGCTCCGTGGCGAAGTTACCGGTGAGGTAGACGAAAGCGGTCCAAAGGATGGTGCCCATGATGTACCAGAGCGAGACGTACATCTGCGTGTACTTGCGCGTCATGATGGTGCCGAAAATATTGACGCCGAACATGATCCAGGCCACCACCACGAGGATATCGAGCGGCAGCGGCAATTCGGCGTATTCCAGGCCCTGGTTGAGGCCGGCCAGCAGCGCGACGACGGCGCCCAGAATGATCACGTTCCACAGCGCGGCGGTGGCGACGCCGAGCTTCTCGCTCCACAATTTCACACCGCACAACCGCGGCACGATGTAGTATGCCAGCCCCATATCGGCGGCCAGCAACCAGCCAAAAAGCATCCCGTTGACATGCAGCGGGCGCAGGCGCCCATAGGAGAGGTAGGGCACGGTGCCGAGCAGTTCCGGCCAGCAGAACTTGGCTGCGATAGTGATGGCGATGATCCCGACGATGAAGAAGTAACAGATGGAGCTGATCAAAAACCACTTCGCTGTCGTGTCGGGATGGGCGACGGGACCGGCTTCGGCGGGTCGAAGTCCAGTAGCCGTGGCGGCGTTATTGTCCGGCATTCTGCGGGCTCCCTTTCTTTGGATTGATGCTGCGGATGAAGTTCACAATGTCTCCTACGTCGTTCTTGGAGAGGCCGTAATCGATCCAGCTCGGCATGGCCGTTCCCTGCACGCCATAGAGGATCGAGTCGAACAGGCGGCGATCATTGACGCTGGCCACGAAGGCCGAATTGCGCAGGTTGCGCGGTTTGGGCGTGATATCGAGAGAGTTGGGCCCTTTGCCGTCGGCCTTGCGGCCGTGACAGCCGCCGCAGCGTTCGAGGAAAATCCCCTCGCCGTGCTTGATGGAAGTCGCGCTGGTGGCGACGGGGTTCTGATCGGGCAGACTGCGCGGCTTGAGTTCGCGGGCGGGCTCCTTGGTAAACGTAGTGAGCACGTAAGTGAGCAGGCCGTTCACCTGTTCCGGCTTGAGCGCGTTCTTCCACGACGGCATGGAGGTTCCGGCGACGCCATCCTGAATGGCGGCGACGAAGCGCTCGCGCGGCTTGGAGTTCATGAATGCCGCTTTGGTCAAGTCGCGCGGCGAGGGGTCGAGGTACCAGGCCACTTTACCTTCGCCGTCGCCCTTTTCGCCGTGGCAGCGTTCGCAGAGGGATTTGTAGGTTTCGGCGGGCGAGAGGGCGGGAGGCGGCGTCTTCAGCGTCCTGAGGTAGGCGGTGAGCCGCTCGAAATCCTCCGCCGGGAAGCGGAACGTGGGCATGATGGAATCCGGCACGCGCGACCGAGGGTTCTTGAAGTGATCCATCAGCCAGGCGTCGTCGCGAATCAGGCCTTCATAGCTCAGGTCCGGCGCCACGCCGCCGTCGCGATTGCCCAATTTGTGGCAGGCGGTGCAGGCGCGGTCGGTAATCAGTTGCTCGCCCGCCTTTTCCCCCGCGGTTCCGGGCGGAATCACCACGGCGACGTTTTCAATGTGCGCCTTATAGCGGTCTAGCGAAGTCTCTGCAAAATTCACTCCGCGCCGGCTCTTCAGGAAGACCACCAGAGCCTTCACATCGGCCTCGGCCAGGTTGAACTTCGGCATGAAACTGGATACCAGGTTGGCGCGCGGCTCGACGATGGATTCCCACAGATAGTCGATCTTGAAATGTTTGCCGGATTCGGTGAGATCGGGTCCCAGCGTGCCTTCGCTCATGCCATCGATCTTGTGACAGCCGTAGCAATTCATGGCGTAGAAAAGCTTGCGTCCGCGGTTGACGTTGGGCGTGCCGGCGAAGTTCTCCGCCGTGTGGCACTGGGCGCAACTGGCCTCCATGTACTCCTTGCCCTTGAGCTTGGGCGCGAAATCCTTGCGCCAGGTGGCCTGGGTTACGTAGCCGGTGAGGGGCTCGGGCCAGAACTCATCCTCGCCGTGGCTGTACTTGGTTTCGAGGCCGCGGCCCTGCCCGTCATGACAGACGGTGCAGCCGAAGTCGGCGAATTTGTGGCGGCGCTCCCATCGTCCGTTGCGCTGCACGTCGCCCATAGCCGCCGAGTAGGGATGGCTCTTGAGCGGCTGCGCGTGGCCCGCGAAGCGCGGATCGTCGCTCGCGATATGGCAGGTGGGGCAGCGGTCCACCCGGGTGTCGCCGAAGCTGGTGACGATGGTCTGCTGAATGCTGGGCGAGCGGGCGTCCAGTTCCGCCCGGTCCTGTTCATTCCTGGATAACGACCGCGCCTGTTCGAAGTACGCAGTCTGATGCCGCTCCCAGCGGTGAAAGAACTGATCGTAAAAGACGAGGCCGTGAACGATCAGTACCACAAAGCTTGCTATTGCCAGTGCCAGTCGCATACGCATCAGTCCTCAGAATGGGGAGACGAACGCCCAGTTCGGCCCCCGGAAGAAAGTGCCGATGATGATGAAGATCACGTTGAGAATCACCAGTGTCAGGAAGATGGTGTTGGCCATGAGCCGCTCCTTGGCGAACCATCGCCCCACGCCCTTGGTGCCGCGGTCGATGTAGGGGACGATGAGCAGGAGCGCCACCATCAGTCCGGGTATTCCGATGCCGCCCCAGAAGGCCGAATAGCTGACCATCTCCTGAAGCCCCAGGAAGTACCACGGGGCTTTGGCCGGATTGGGCGGGTGCATCACGTTGACCGGTTCCTCCAGCGGCGCGTTGAAGGCGAGCGACACCAGAAGGATGAGGGAGACCGTGAGGACGAAGACGAACAACTCCGCAAGCAGGAGATTCGGCCAGGCGTAGACCGAATCGTCGGGCACATTACCGATTTTGGTGAAAGGCCCGCGGACGAAGCCTTGCAGCCCGTAGATCTTCTTCTTGGCCGGGTCGAGCGTCATCTTGACCACGGCGGTCTCACTCTGGGA
>JAPKZC010001059.1 GCA_026394025.1 Candidatus Solibacter sp. | reverse complement strand
CCCGAAATGCAGCCGCATGTCATTCTGCGAGAGGTAACTGCCGCCACTGCGGACTTCGTCGATCTGCGTGCGGCCGCCGGCCGTGACCGCAACACGCGCACCGATCGCGCTGCGATTCGAATGCGCCCCGGCGAGCTTGACCAGCAGCCAGTGGCCTGCCGCGCGGTCAACCTGCTTCCACAAAGAGGGGGGCTCATTCTGGTTATTGGCCAGGATCTCGAGCGTGCCATCGTTGTCGATGTCGCCGATGGCGAGACCACGCGCCGAGTGCCGGACCGCGAACGCCGGGCCGGCCTGCCCGGATACGTCCTCGAAGGCGCCCTTGCCGGTGTTGCGATAGAGAAGTGCGTGGTCGCGGGAGTGAATGTCGATGTTCTGGCGGTCAACTTCGGGAAACACGTGGCCGTTCACCACCACCAAACCCTTCCAGCCGCTGTTCTCGAAGTCGAGGAAGGCGCAGCCCCAGTTCACGAAGCGGGTGTTTCTCCCAAGCCCCGCGGCCACGGTAACGTCGTCAAACTGGCCGTTGCCGGTGTTGCGATACAGGAGGGAACGCTCGTCGGAGAAGTCCGAGCGGAAAATGTCCAGACGGCCGTCCCCGTCATAGTCTGCCGAGGCAAGCCCCATGCCGGACAACTCGCGGCCGTTCTCGTCGAAAGCCACTCCCCGCATGACGGCCTCTTCCGAGAAGGTGCCGTCGCCCTGGTTGATGAAGAGCGTCGCTGCCGTCTGGTCCCCAACCACGTAAATGTCCGGCCGCCCGTCGTCGTCGACGTCCCCAGCGAGCACGGCGAGCGAGTAGTGGCCGGCCGCCTTGGCGATCCCGGACTTCGCCGACACGTCTTCAAACGTCCCGTCGCCTTTGTTGTGGTACAGCAGGTTGGTTTCGAACGGGAGCCCTCGGGGTCCGCAGTTGACCGCCATGCCGCGGTAGAAGCAATAGGGATTGGAGCCCGCCTTCGGCGTCGTGGCGAAGTCAAACTTCAGGTAATTGGCGACGAACAGGTCGAGGTGTCCGTCGCCATCGTAGTCGAGGAACGCGCAGCCCGTGTTGTAGCGCGTGCGGTCCTGAGTAAGATGAGCCTTGGCTGTGATGTCCTCGAACCGTCTGCCGTTCAGGTTGCGGTAGAGACGGTTCTGACCCCAGTAAGTGACGAACAGGTCGGTGTAGCCGTCGTTGTCAAAGTCGCCCGCGCAGACGCCCTCCGCCCAGCCGGATGAGGTCAGGCCGAGTTCGGCGGTGAGGTGGGTGAAGTGGCCATTCTGGAGGTTGTGGTACATGCGGTTGGTCCCGCCGTCTCCGGAAAGAACGAAGATGTCCAGGTAGCCATCGTTGTCGTAATCGATGAAGGCGACCCCGCTGCCCGTGGTCTCGATAATGTAATCCTTGCTTTTGTCGCCGCCGTTGGGAAAGGAGTGAGTGAGGCCGGATTCCTTCGCGATATCGCGGAACTGAGGCGCCTGCGCGGCTGCCGCGGTGAACGCCAGGATTGCGGCGGCGGCTCTCATTTGCCGGTCGTCTTCTCGCCGAGTTTCTTCAGGAAGTCAGTGAACTCTCCCTCCGGCGGACGCCGTAGTTTTTCGAGCACCTGCTGCTGTTCCCGCGCCTTGTCCATCCGGCCCGAGTTGCGGTAGGCCATCATCAGGTTGTAATGCCCGGCTTCATTATCAGGCTGCACTGCCACGACGTGTTCGAACAGGGGGATTGCCTCGGCGTACTGTTTGGCCTGAATGCGCATCTTGCCGATAGCCAGGGCTGCCTCCACGAAATCCGGGCTGAGATCGAGAGCTTTCTGAAAGCGCGGCAGCGCCTCAGCGGGTTTGCCCGTGGCGTTGAGGATCTGGCCGACCTGAAACTCGGCCGCGGCGTCGCTGGGGTTGAGCGCGAGTTCAGCCTCGAATTCCTTCTGTGCCAGCGCCATCGCCTGCGGATCGTGCGACTCCAGCAAAATGGCCCGTCCGAGGCGGAAATGCAGGTTCATGGCCAGCGGATTCTTGGCGATCGCCTTGCGATATTCGGCCGCGGCTTCGGTGAATTTGTTCTGCGTTTCGAATATCTCCGCGGAAAGCTGGTTCACACGATACGACGCCGGAGTCTTTTCGAACATGCGATGGGTAACATCGTTGAACGCCTTCATGTGAAGTCGGGCGGACTGGTAGAGCACGTCGGCATCGTCGGGATATTTCGCTGCCAGTTGGGCCACCACGGCAAGCGCCTTGTCTGTGTTACCGCCGGCGCTCATGCACTGAACCAGCGCCAGACCGGCGAGGCGGGCGAGGTCGGAACGGGCGGAACTCTGGAAGCGGGCCGTGAGTTCTCCGGTGGCTTCCGGGCAATGTCCGCTGGCAGCGCGTGCCAGCGCCAGAAACGCGCGCGCGTGTTCGTCGGCCGGATCGCGATTGACCGCGTCCCCGAGCAGGCGGCTCGCCTCGACATAACGGCCGTGCTGAAAGGCGGAGATCCCCTGTTCGGCCGTCGATTGGCCGGCGGCGCACAACGGCCACGCCAGGATGAGGAGGGCGAAAGAGAACAACATGGCTCGCTTGCGGGAAACCACTCCCTGACGGTCGTGGCTCTGATGGGTGCAATCGCGGCTTCGATCGGAGCCCCGACCGTCAGGGAGCGGTTTCCCAACAGCGCAGAATCTCGCGAT
>JAPKZC010000552.1:3460-4070 GCA_026394025.1 Candidatus Solibacter sp. | reverse complement strand
CTTCACCGCCTTGGCATAGTTCTCGGCGTCCATCATGAAGAGGTTGTGATTGCGCGCGAACAGCACGGTCTTGTCGTCGGGCGAAACGGAGGCCCAGGTTGGCTTGCGTTTGGGCGCCTCATCGAGCAGCGCCAGTTTGCCCGTGGCCAGTTCGTACTCGAAGGCGAGCTGCTTTTGGTTGCGTCCCGGAGGCGGTGCGACGTTGCCGCCGCCGCGCCCGCCCAACTGCTGCTGCGGTTGGTTGACCGCGTCTTCCCCGCCATCATCCTGCTGCTGATTGGCTGCGCCATCGGTGGTCGCCGCGGTCCCGGTGGTCTTCTTCTCGCCCGGGATCACGGCGTCGCGCGGCACATTCACCTCGAACTGAATCGACGCTTCGTTCTTGACGAAGCGGATCACTGTGATGGGGAGATGCTGCGAGTCGTAGGGCAGCCCGGTCGCCGTGGTCAGCGATGCCGCGAGCCTGGCTGGGTCGAACACCAGCGACTTGGTCTTCTTTGACGGATCCACAATGTAGAACTTGCGCCCGCTCGAATTCTCGAAGCTGTACCAGAAGCGGTCGCCGGAATCCATCCAATGCGGCGTCACCGCCGTGTCGAAGATCATCTTG
>JAPKZC010000552.1:2346-3408 GCA_026394025.1 Candidatus Solibacter sp. | reverse complement strand
GACCTTCGCGGTGGTCCACCGCGCCGCCAGTTCGTAGTTGGCCTTGACGGGCTTCGGCGGCACCGCGTCCGCGCCAACTCCTGGTATGGTAGTGGCGATCAGCGTGAGCAGGCTGCCCGCGGCTATCCAATAGCGCATTCTCTTCTGCATTGGTTCAACTCCTGTTCGGGACTGGCTTGCACCAATATATCCCACGGCACGGACCCTGGTGGTTGATGGCGCCGTGCGCTAGGCTGTTCGGCGGAATATGCGACGCGCCTTCTTTTTGACTATTGCATTCGCGCTTGCCTGCGCGTGGGCCCAGGCTCCCATGCCTGATCTGGCCAAGCAACCGACCCTGTACGTCGTCGGGGCGCTGGGAGTACCCCACCACCATCGGCCAGTACATCAAGAACACGATGCGGTTGAATTTCGACCTGTTCGAAAAGTACCCGCACTACGTCTTCAACTTCAGCGGGGCCAACCGCTACCGCATGATGAAGGAATACTATCCGGCCGACTACGCCAAGGTGAAGCAGTACGTCGCCGGCGGCCGCTGGTTTCCGGCCGGGTCGGCATGGGAAGAGAGCGACGTCAATGCGCCTAACGCCGAAAGTGTAATCCGTCAGATTCTCTACGGCAAGCAACTCTTCCGCGCCGAATTCGGCAAGACCAGCGCCGAGTTCATGCTGCCAGACTGCTTCGGTTTCCCGGCCTCCCTGCCCAGCATCCTGGCGCATACCGGGATCAAGGGATTCTCCACCCAGAAGCTTTCGGCCTCCTGGCAGCCCGCGCCCCACGTGGGTGGTCCCGCTTCCCCGGAGAAGACGCCCGACGGCATTCCGTTCAACGTCGGCATCTGGGAAGGCACTGACGGCAAGACCGTAATCGCCGCCCTGAACCCGGGCGACTACAACGGCAACGTCACCGCCGACATCAGCAAGAGCCCCGCGCCGCCCCCGGCCCCGGACCCCAACGCGCAACCCGGCCGCGGCGCGCGTGGTCCCCGCGAAGAGGATTGGGTCAAGCGCATACAGATCAACGGCGACCTCACCGGCGTCTACGCCGACTATCACTACTATG
>JAPKZC010000552.1:0-2331 GCA_026394025.1 Candidatus Solibacter sp. | reverse complement strand
GCGACGTCGGGGGCTCCCCCCGCGCGCCTTCCGTTAAGTTGGTGGAGGCCATCGTCAGCAAGAGCAAGACCGTCGTCCCCGCCGGACGTGGCGCGCCAGGTCGCGGCGGCGCGGCGCCGCCGCCCGCTCCCGAACCCGGTCCCGAGGTGCAGGTGGGCGATGGCCCCGTGCATGTGATTTCGGCCAGCGCGGAGCAAATGTTCCTCGATATCCTGCCCGCGCAGACCGCGAAGTTCCCGCGCTACCAGGGCGACCTGGAACTCATCAACCACTCCGCCGGCTCGATTACTTCGCAGACCTACATGAAGCGGTGGAACCGCCGCAATGAAGTGCTGGCCGATGCCGCCGAAAAGGCATCCGTCGCGGCAGACCTTCTGGGCGGCCGGGCGTATCCGCGGCAGCGCCTTAACGAAGCCTGGGGTCTGGTGCTCGGCGCGCAGTTCCACGACATCATTCCCGGCACCTCCACGCCCAAGGCTTACGGGTACTCCTGGAACGACGAGGTGGTGGCGGCTAACCAGTTCTCCAGCGTCCTGACCAGCGCCACCGCGGCAGTGGCCGCCGGTATGAATACCGAAGCGCGCGGGCACGCCATCGTGGTGTATAACGCGCTGAACATCGCGCGCGAGGACGTGGTGGAGGCCACCGTCAATTTCCCCGGCGGTATGCCGAAGGCGGTGCGAGTGACCGGTTCGGATGGCAAGGACGTACCCGCGCAGGTAACCGGCGGCAAGGTCTTATTCCTGGCCAAAGCGCCCTCCGTGGGCTACGCCGTCTACGATGTGCAGGCCGCCGGCGCGCCTGCGGCCGGCAGCCTCAAGGTCTCGGAAGACTCCCTGGAGAACGCGCGCTACACCGTGAAGCTCGATTCGCGGGGCGACGTCTCCAGCATCTTCGACAAGGCCGTCAACAAGGAACTGCTCTCCGCGCCCGTGCGCCTCGCGATCAAGACGGACAACCCGCGCAACTGGCCCGCCTGGAACATGGATTTCGACCAGGAAACGGCGGCTCCTCGCGCCTTCGTCTCCGGCCCCGCGCGAGCGCGCGTGGTGGAGAACGGCCCGGCGCGCGTGGCACTCGAAGTGGCGCGCGAGACCGAGGGTTCGAAATTCGTCCAGACCATCCGGCTCTCGGCGGGCGATGGCGGCAACCGCGTCGAGTTCGGCAACGTCATCGATTGGAACACCAAAGAGGCCAACCTCAAGGCCACCTTCCCGCTGAGCGCCGCCAATGAGAACGCAACTTACAATTGGGACATCGGCACCATCCAGCGGCCCACCGAACACGAGCGCCAGTTCGAAGTGGCCTCGCACCAGTGGATCGACCTGACGGACAAAGGCGGCGCCTATGGCGTCACCGTGCTGACCGATTGCAAATACGGTTCCGACAAGCCCGATGACAAAACCCTGCGCCTGACCCTGGTGCGCACGCCCGGAACGCGCGGCGGTTACGCCGACCAGGGCACGCAAGATCTGGGCCATCACGAGTTCGTCTACGGGTTGGCGGGCCACAGCGGCGATTGGCGCCAGGGTCAAACCGATTGGCAGGCCTACCGGCTCAACCAGCCGTTGCTGGCCTTCGAAAGCCCGAAACATGCGGGCGCTCTCGGCAAGCAATATTCGCTGCTTAGCGTCAACAATCCGCGCATCCGCGTGCTGGCCGTCAAGAAGGCCGAAGCCAGCGAGGAGGTAGTGGTGCGCCTGGTGGAAATTGACGGCAAGCCGGCATCCAACGTGGCAGTGAAATTCGCCACGCCGGCGGCCTCGGCGCGAGAGATCAACGGCGCCGAGGAACCCGTAGGCGCCGCGGTAGTCCGCGGGGGTTCGCTGGAAACATCGTTCTCCGCCCACCAGCCGCGGACCTTCGCGGTGAAACTCGCCGCGTCCGCCACTCGCGTGCGCGGGGTGCGCTCCACCCCGATCACGCTGACCTTCGACCGCGCGGTGGCGAGCAGCGACGAAACCAAGTCAGCCGGCGGCTTCGATGCCGATGGCCGCACATTTCCGGCCGAAATGCTGCCCGCCGAACTGAGCTTCAGCGGCGTGCTGTTCCGCCTGGCGCCCGCCAAAACCGGGACACCGAACGCGGTCACCGCCAGCGGACAAAGCGTGGCGCTGCCCGCGGGCAAGACGGATCGCGTGTACGTGCTGGCGGCAGCGGCCGACGGAGATCAAAAGGCGGCATTCCAGGTGGGCGGCACGCCCGTCGAGGGGAATGTGCAGAACTGGGGCGGCTTTATCGGCCAGTGGGACAGCCGCATCTGGAAGTCGAAGGAGATCGCGGTGGGCGGCGGCGGACGGGGCGGCCCACCTCCCGGTGGCGGAGCGCCTG
>JAPKZC010000922.1:9604-25833 GCA_026394025.1 Candidatus Solibacter sp. | reverse complement strand
GCGAGCGGTTCTTCCGGCTTCTCCGTTCGCGTCGTACCATTCCATCCGGACGCGATCCTGCCTTACGAATTGCCCTGGATTCGCTGGGCGGATTAGGTATTGGGAGTTCAGCCCCCAGCGTCTCCGCTGCACGGGCATCCGCCGCTAGCGCTTCTCCACATACGGTTTTAGCGACTCAAAAGGAACCCATCCCGTCCGGCCCTTGAAGGGGCCGTCGAGCACACGGACTTCCCTCTCGTTGAAGGACTCGCGCTCCACTTTGACGATTGTTCTATTTGCCAGTTCAAAGGCTTTCCCCTCGCTGATCAGCCGATCGACGGCAATCTGATCCTTGACGTTCAAGGCCGGAGACAGTTGATGGGCGGCGTTCTTGGAGATTGCCACAACGGCAGTGGACCGGCCAGCTTGGACTACCATGGCCGTTTCTCCCTTGTGAACGATGTGGTTTTCAGGCGTTTCGATCACAGGATGACAACTGGCGGAAATCAGCGCGGCGAGTACGACGGCTCTCGCGTTTCGTTGCATAGCGCCCTCCTTGGTGGAGTCGATTCGAGCATAACGCTCGCTGCCCGCACTGTCTATGTGCACGTTGCTTCAGGCTAACGCCCCGTGTAAGATGTCGAAGCTATTCCAGACTCCACTCGCCCTCCGGCGTCGATGAGCGCCGCCGAAGCAGGTACAGGTTTCCGTCGCTGGCGCGGACCTTGAAGGAGATCTCGTCCGGGCCGTAGCAGATGACGCGCAATTTCATACTCCCATCCTACGGCACGAAATGTGAATGCCACGGCTGTACCGGGAGGCCCCAGTGAGAGACTAGAGCATGATTGGCCCGCCCCAGCTTTTCAGCGCGGGCTGTACAGTTTCACATTCGCGGTGGACGCGCCGGCACACGCGATTGCGGGACGGCCATCACCGTGGAAATCCGCGATCTTGCAGTCTGCGGCTGCGATGCCGCCAGGATCGAGAACGTGGCGCGTCCATTGCCTTCCGGCCGCGTCGTCAGCGGTGAATATGTAAAGTTGAAATCCCTTGCCGCGAAACCCGGCGACAATTTCATCACGGCCGTCTCCGTTCAGGTCGCCGACCGCAAGCGCGTGGCCGTTGATCATCGCATCCTCGATCACGTGGCGGTTCCATGCCCGTCCCGCTTCGGTGTAAACCACAAGCTGGTTGCCGTGCCAGGGCTCGATCGCGGCGATGAACCGGCGCTTGCGCAAATGCCCGATCTTGATCTCGCTGCTCCCGCATTGCGGGCACGGCCGCAGGTCTCCTTTGGCGATCTCCACCGGGCCGCCGGCCAGAAACACGCGGATACCGTTAAAGTCGGCCGTCATGAGTTGCTCGCCACGCCCCTGCCACCGGACCGGCGTAATGCTGTGGAGAATGCCGCGAGGCAGGCCGGTGAACAGTTCGCGCTTCCACTCGCCGGGACGATAAAGGTAGACCGGCACGTTGTCCGCGTAGTCCGGCGGAGTGGCCTTCAGCCCGATCATCGGCGCCACCAGCAGCACCTTCTTGCCATCGCCGGCGAAATCGATCCAGCGAAGACGGTGGACGGTGGGGATGCGATCGATCTCCCGCGCCGTCCAGGGCTGCCGAGGGTCTGGTCCGCTTTTGAGGATGAGCACATTGCCGATGCTCTTCTCCGGCACGGTCTCGAAGTTGTGCCCCATTGCAATTTCCGGAATGCCGTCGCCGTCGTAATCGTAGACGTCGAGATTGATGGTGCGCGGCACGTCCTTGATGATTACGTGGCGATCCCAGGTTGGATTCTCGTACCAGGCGAGTTCGGTGCCGCGCTCGTCCACTACGATGAGGTCGGGCCGGCCGTCGCGGTTCAGGTCAGCTGCGACGAGCTGATAGCCCATCTTTAGGGAACCGGTAACCGCGGTCTCCCGCCATCGGGGCAGGTCAGCGCCCGATAGAGCCCCAACCAGCAAGCAGAGGAGGACAAGCAACATCAGACCAACTGTATCAGGAATGATGTTACGAAGAAGGAACACGCACGCCTGTGTCCCCTTTATCGCCGCGTTCCCACGATGGGATCCGTGCGGGCTCCAGGTGGCCCGGCCGCCGTCGAAGCCAGGGCAGATCGAGATCCTTCTGCCAGGGTACGCCCTTCACGGATTTCCCGTGCCGTCCCCTACTTTCCCGCTGGCACGTCGCCGGCCACCGCTTGGGCGATATGACAGGGCAGGGAGCTCACTTGGCTACTGCGAGTGATCCGTCAGCGATGAGTCCTTCGATCAGCTCGATGTGCCTCCCGGCCAGCCCAGCCCTTCCAGTTGGTCAACGAGGAACCGGCGCATCGCCACCACGGTCGCTCCAGCTCGCATGAGGGCGACCCCGTCCTCGATGGAGGCCACGCCGCCGGAAGCCTTGATGCCAATCGCGGCGCCGACCGTCTCTCGGATCAAGCCGATGTCGTGCACGGTCGCACGGCCCGGTCCGAAGCCAGTGCAGGTCTTGATGAAGTCCGCGCCGCTATCCAGAACCAGCCGGGCGGCGGTGACCTTCTCGGCCTCGGTCAGAGCGCCAATTTCAATGATGACCTTGAATGGGACCTTGAAAGGCCTCGCCACGCCCATCACCTCGCAAATGTCGCGCGCGACGCGCGAATACTCGCCGGCCTTGAAGGCGGCGATGTTCATCACCATGTCCAGGTCGGTCGCGCCGCGCCGGAGTCCCTCTTCGGCCTCCAGGCACTTGACGCGAGTCGTTGTACCACCGCACGGAAAGGAGATGGGGATCTGCGCGCGAACCCCCGAACCTCTCAATTCGTCCACCAAGGTACCCAGGTATTGCGGAAAGGCCACTACCGCGCGAAAACCGTAATTTCTGGCCGCACGGCAGGCTGCAAGTACGTCTTCCTCGCTGGCCGTGATGGTAAGCGCTTCCGAGTAGTCGATTGCCGGCACAAGGCGGCCAATCTCCTCCGATGTGATTTCGTGCATACGCTGCGATGATACCGCCTGGACCATGCATGATTTGGTCACACGCAGCGCGCGCGATTCGGTGAATTGATCGCGTCGCCCGTTCCTCGCGAACAGAGCCTACCGCACCACCACTTCCGGCGTCGGTGCTGGTTCCGCCCCTGTGAGTTGAGCAGCTACCGAGGCGGACCAGCCTGATCCAAGCTTCGTTGAGCAAGCAAAGCCCAAACCCAAAACTAAGTGCGCCGTTTCAGAAATCCACTAACGTATCGGGAAACCGCTTGCTAACGCGCGCGGCTCTGAGCGGAGCCGCGACCGTGAGGGAGCGGTTTCTCGAAATACGAGACCGTGCTTGTGAAACGGTGTACTAAGGCGGCGGTCTAAAGGCCGCGCCGCGCACCGGCATCGTTACCATCAACGTTTGCGGCAGCTTCCGCCCTGGCCGGCACCACAAGCTAGAAGGTAATACGGGCGTTGATCTGCAGTCTGCGCGGAGAATTGGCTTGCGAAGTGATCGTGCCGAAGCTGGCCTGATCCGGGTTGGTCCCAGGCGCTCCGAAGCGGACCGCATTGTTCACGTTGAAGGCATCGCCCTGGATGGCGAGCTTGACCTTCTCGCGAAGCGCGAACTCACGGCGCACGCTGAGGTCAATGGACGAGTTGAACGGCGCGTTGAGGCCGTAAACTCCGGTCCTGGGCAGGTTGCCCCAGGTATATGCCGCCGGGGCGACGAACGCGGTCCGCTCCAGGAACGAGGTTACCGTGCCACCAATGAGGTTTCCGTTCCCGTAATCACCGTTGATGCGGACGTTTCCGTTGAAGGAGGGGTTGTAGTTGGGAATGCAGGTGCCCAGAATGCCCCCGGCGTTACAGGCTGAGCCGACCAGCGCCAAAGGCGAGCCAGTGGCGAAGGAGACGAGTCCGGAAAGCGTCCAGTGGCTGATCAGCGCGCGCACCACTGGGTTGCCCGGGTTGAGGGTGTGCCCGGCGCCGAAAGGCAGTTGGTAAGTGGAGGTGGCCGTGAACACGTGCCTGTGGTCGATGCCACCGCGCGATTTCTCCAGCGAATAGTCGAAGGGATTTCGGGGGGTTGCGAGCAGATTGTCCATTTGCTTGCTGAACGTGTAGCCCGCCGTAAACGTAAAGCCCTTGGCGAACCGGCGATTGAACGTGCCCTGGAGCGCCTGGTAGTTGGACTGGCCGACCGTGAACATCGGGGTGCTGATGGTGCCGTACTGCGGGTAGGGACGGAGCATCTGGCCGATGGTCCCAACATAGTTGGCGAATGGCATTGCGATGCCCGGGGAAATGGCTTGCGCCGCGGCGATATTAGCGGAGTTGGCCGTTGCCGTGAGCAGCGACCCCAGAGCCAGATACTTCAGCGGCGCAATATTGAACGAGCCACCCGTGTTGCCAGGCCCGTTCAGGAACTTGCCCATACTGGCGGTGTAAGTGACACCCGTGGTCATGTTTCCGGTGAATGAGTGCTGAATCCCGATGTTCCAGTTCAAGTAGTACGGCGGCTTGCCGCCGAGCTTCGGATCGCCGTAGACGGGGTTCTGCACGCCGGTGGGATTCGAGGTGATGAAACCGGTCCCGTAAGTGGGATCGATGAACGGCGGCGCCTGGGCGATGGGCGGAACACCGTTGTCCCAGTAATATGCCGGAGCGTTGTTGCCGGGGCTGTTGGAAGTGTTGGTGGCGTTGTAACCGAGCTGGCTGAGTCCCGCCCGTCCAATGGTGCGCGAGCCAAGGGCGCGCGCGTACATAATCGAATAGCCCGCTCGCAGAACGGTGTTGTCCCCCAGGCGGTAAGCCGCTCCCAGGCGAGGGCCGAAGTTCCTGTAGTGAGCTTCGGCGGGAGTGCGCAAGCTGTTGGAGGCAAACCGGAGCGCGCCCAGATGGCCTCCGGCGGCCGAATTCGCCAGGTCCGGGTCGAAGAAAGACATCAGGTTGTTGACTTCGGTGAACGGGCTGAAGAGGTCCCAGCGGAGACCGAGGTTGAGCGTGAGACGCGGGGTGACCTTCCAGTCATCCTGGATATACGCGGCGTAAGTTTTATAGCGGCCACCGGTCTCGCCGATGGAGTTCTGGGTAACGCCGCTGCTATTCATGGCGCCGAGGAGATAGCTGGCGTAGGCATTGCCCGTAGTGGTTACGAGCGATCCCGTGGCGTTGTACCCCTGGGTTTGGGCGCTGTTGAAGTTGAAGCTGGCAAACAGCGCGAAGTTCTGGTTGTCCTGCAACGCCTGCCACTGGAAACCGAAGACCATCGAGTGTCGGCCCTTGACCCACAGCACATTGTTTTGCGCGGTGAACGTGTTGGCGACTTCGGTGTAGAAGTGGGCGTTGGTTCCCTGCCAGCCGCCGGGCGAATTGGTGCCGGCGAAATTGATGTCCGGGAAGGCCAACTGGACCACGCTCGGAGGCAAGCCCTTGAGGCCGGCCTTCTGCGGATAGGCCCCCTCCACGGTGGGGTTCTGAAGTGGAATCGCGATGCGGTTGAAGGAAGCGCTGAATTGGTTCAACAGGGTGGGCGTGATGCTAAAGGTATCGTGCAGTTGCCCCATTTTGACGGCTTCCTGCACGATGCGGCCCTGAGTGTAGGTGAAATTGGTGGCGTAATTGCCGCCGGCGAAGAACCCAAACATTCGATGCCTGTCCGACAGGTTGGCATCCACCTTGGCGGTGGTAGTCCAGGTGTTCAGCAGGATCGGCAGGCTGGGCAGGTAGTTGTTCTGGATGTTCGAGTTAGTCGGAGCGGGCAGATAGGACTGTAGCGATTGGGCGACCGGAGAGAGGCTGCTGGTGGGGATGATGTTCCCAGCGAACGGCGTCCGCGCACACACTGCGCCCGCGCAACTCTGGGATCTTGGGTCATAGATTATCTGCGTGGCAGGAAGCTCGCTGAAATTGCTGGTCCTCATGGCGGTGGTCGGGATCGACTGAAGGGTGGGGTTCACCAATCCCGAGTTGTATTTGTATCTATCGTGGTTCGCAAAGAAGAAAACCTTGTTCTTCTTGATGGGGCCGCCAATGAGGCCGCCGAATTCGTTCTGGTGATCGATGGCTCTCTTCGCGGGGAAGAAGCCTCGCGCGTCCAGAGCCGTGTTGCGGAAGTACTCGAAGGCCGCGCCATGGAACGCGTTGGTTCCGGATTTCAAAACGAAGTTCGAGACGCCCTGCCCTTCGTACTGGGCCTTGGCGCCGTTGGTCTCGACCCCGCGTCCACTGAGACGGCGAACGCCAGATACCGGGTGTCGCCTTGCGTTCCGGCGCTGGTCAGGGGAATCCCTTCGAGATAGACTTCGTTGTGATACGTCTGGCCGCCGTTGAAGGCAGCCGTGGTGGGGCCCGCAGCCTGCGTGCTGGCGTTATTGACGCCGGGCACCAGGGCGATGAACTGGGTGGGATCCCGGGGGACTCCGTTCATGGGCAGGGGAAGCGCCGCATAGAGCTCGTTCTCCATGGACGCACCGAGCGTGGCATCGTCGGTATGCAGCAGGGGCGGCGCGGCTTCCACCGTGATCGACGTGGTGGACGCTCCCAACTGCATCTTCGGGTTCCATCCGATGGTTCCCAGGGCCACCACCTCCAGGCCCTTCTGTGTGAGTGTCTGAAATCCCTCAGCCTTGACAGTTACCGAATATCCTCCGGGCTGGAGCGGAGAAAGCACGAAGAACCCCGCATCGGTCGTCTTGCGGCTGGTCTGAACTCCCGTTTCCGCGTTGGTCGCGACCACCGACGCACCGGCCAGCACGGCTCCCGAAGGATCCGTGACCGTTCCTTGTATCGTGCCACTACCACCCACTTGGGCAGTCACAGTCGCGGCCGTCAGGAACGCCGCACACAAGCAACATATGAGTATTCGCATCGTCATCCTCCATCCTTCACTTTTTGACAAACCGACCTCTGCGCAAATTCAAGACCCGAGCGAACAGAAGCCCGCGATTACCAGGGCAGTGACAGGTAGGATTTTCGAGACGCGCTATCCTGGCGGAAAACTCCCAATCGTTACAGGCCGGGAGCCAGTATGATCCAGCGCGATCACGACAGATAGGGAAAAACGCCGCGGCATGGCCGTTTCGCAACGCGAAACTGCCGCTAACATCAACTTAGCGGTAAAGCTCAGTAATTTTGGGTGATTCTATCCGGGAGGTGGACCGCGTGCGCACTGCCGCGTGGATGGCCCGTATTTTGAGATGCAAAACGCCCGCACCGACGCCTCACATCGGATCGAGGCGCTTGTGTCCTGCCGGTTTCGAAGCATAAAAGAAAAGACGGTGCTAATATCCGTGTGAGGCGAAACATGCGAAACAGCTGGATTCTTCTCTTGGCGCTGACCGCGATTGTCGTGACGGCCGGCAGGGCACAATCCGCGGAGTGGCAGCAACTCTGGAACGGCAAGGACTTCACTGGCTGGCAGCACATCGGTTACGGCCGCTTCGTGATCGAGGACGGGGTGCTCAAGACCGAGGGGGTTCCTGGCACGCTCGGCTTGCTCTACTACAAGGAAAAAGTCGGCGACTGCGTGCTGCGCGTGGTTTACAAAGAACTACCGCCGGGAAAATCCAACTCCGGGGTCTACATCCGCATTCCGAAAGAGCCCACCGATGAGCAGGAAGTGGTGCGCATCGCGCATGAGATCCAGGTGGGAGGCACGACCACCGGGGAGATCTTTGCAGTTTCGCGGGCTCTGACGCCGCCGCCGCTGAAGCTTGGGGCGGACGACTGGAACACCGTGGAGATTACAATTGAGGGCCCACACACGGTGGTCACGGTGAACGGCGAGAAAGTGACCGATTTCACGCAGGGTGTGTCGCCGACGAGGCCAAACCTGCGGGACTACTACAATGCGATGCGCCCCGACGTGGGGTGGTTCGGGCTGCAAAACCACAACCGCGACGTGGTTTGGTTCAAAGAAGTCTCGATCAAGCGCCTGCCGAAGAAGTAGCGGCCGCGGCGGAAAGACCGTCCCGGCGGCTGCTACCGCACATCGACTGGACATTTCGCAAGTGGGGATGCCGGCATGGCATAGACCCATCGCATTAGACCTGCACTAGGCCGGCGTTTCCCCGGTTTCGAGGAACTTGCCGGTGGCGTAACCGGCGGGCTGGATTCCGCCGAGCCGGTTGTGGAACTCGTAGGAGTCGCCACGATACAGGGTACGCTCCGACCAGAGCGGCTTGCGCTCGGTCAGATAGCCGACGGAACTCAAAAGCATGCCGGCCGCACCGTCACGGACCCTCAGCGCACGGGCATCGGCGCCGCGCAGGTTTACGGCCCGAATGCTCTCGTCGGCCCCCTCGATGGGAAGCCGATAGCGCTGCGTCCAGACGGCGTAGAGAGATCCTCGGACATCGGCCTCGGTCAAGCCGGGACAGTACTCAGCCACGACATAGCGTTTCTCGAAGACAACAGGCAGTCCATCGGCAAGGCGGAGGCGTTCCATGTAGAAAAGCCTACCTTCGGGGTCAGCCTCCAGGATTTCCGGGACCTCGTCGAGCACGTCTTTGACGGCGACGGAAACAAACTGGACTACTTCGGTACCCGGTTGCTTGCCGGCGGCGAGGGCTTTGTCAGTGAAACTTACCAGGGCCCTGAGGTTATAGTCCAGGGCGCGGCCTCGCACAAAGGTCCCCACTCCCTTGCGGAATTCGACGAGTCCCTCGGAAACCAGATTGGACAGGGCTTTGTTTGCGGTGGCCCGGCTAACCCCGAAGCGTTCGCTGACCTGCCGCTCCGTGAGGAACTTACTGCCGACCGGGCATTCCCCGGAAGCCACCAGCAATCGCAAGTGACTGTTTAGCTGTTGATAGATCGGTTCCTTTACCAGCATGTGAGCCCAGTGGCTAGGCCTCCGCTCACCTCTCTTTATCGCCCACAACACTTTGATTTGTCAAGGAATCAGGAACGTATATTGACATCGCGCTATCTCACGTGATACAAAATGCCAAGCGGTGGACAAGCCACGCTACCGCTGCCGCGCAGCGAGTTTATGGAACTCCCGTGCAGAATGGAGGCGGTGTGCTGATGGATTTCGGCTGCTACCTGGTGAACTGGAGCCTGTGGCTGAAGGGCCGTCCCGAGATGCGTCTACGCGACGGCGAATCACCTGAAACCGCGGACGTTCCCAACGGTGGAGGACCACGCAACGATGATCCTGAATTATAAGGACGGCGTCGCGATTCTGGAGGCAAGCTGGGATCTGCCGTCGGCGCTCGATTTGAACGTATGGGTGCAGGAAGTGCTGGAAGCGGCTAAAATGTCGATCAAGGCCGGACGCGCAATCCCGCTGCCGTTGAAGTGAGCGGAGCTTGCGGCGCGCCGTAGACGGAAATGAAGGCCGAGGACTCATGGACTATACATACCTGCAAGTCGCGAAGATGATCGACCATTCCCTGCTCAACCCGGTGTTGACGGACCAGGAATTGGAGGCGGGCTGCCGGCTGGCGCTCGAGTACGACGTGGCTTCCGCCTGCGTCAAGCCGTACTACCTGAAGAAGTGCGCGGACCTTCTGGCGGGCAGCGCGGTGGCTGCCAGCACGGTGATCGGGTTCCCGCACGGGGGCCACACCACTGCGGTCAAAGTTGCCGAAGCGGAACAGGCGCTGCGTGACGGCGGCGGCGAATTGGACATGGTGGTGAATGTCGGCAAAGTTCTCAGCGAGGACTGGGACTACGTGCGGCAGGATATCCAGGCGGTAGTAGAGGTGACGCACCAGGGCGGCGCCCTGGTGAAGGTGATTTTCGAGAACTGCTATTTGGAGGACCGCCACAAGATCGCGCTGTGCGAGATCTGCGCAGAGGTTGGAGCGGACTTCGTCAAGACGTCCACCGGTTACGGCAGCGGGGGCGCCACCATGGCGGATCTGCAGTTGATGCGCAAGCATTCGCCGCCGCACGTCCGGGTCAAGGCCGCCGGCGGCATACGTACCCTTGATGGCCTGCTCGAGGTTCGTGCGATCGGTGTGTCGCGGTCTGGCGCCACACGAACGGCTGAGATGCTCACCGAGTGCAGGCGGCGGCTGAACATTCGCATCAAGCCGCTGACCGCCGCCGTTAGCGCACGACCGATAAGAACGGAGGACGAAACATGAAAGTACATCTCTACATCTTCACGATGTTGCTCGGAGTGGTGCTTGCGGTCCATCTGGCGATGAACGGCAAGGTGGGCAGTGTAATGAATAACGCCCGCGTGGGCAACGCCCTATTCTGGTGCATTGGGGCGGCCGGCGCGCTCGCGATTGGCCTGACTGGATGGCAAAGCGGCGCGCTGGGCCCGCTCAAACAGGTCCATCCGGTTCTGTTGACGGCCGGGGTGATGGGGGCGTGCCTGGTATTCGCGATTGCGTGGTTGATTCCGCAAGTCGGCGCCGGCACCGTCATGATTACTCTGCTGGCCGGCCAGGTGATCGGCGGACTGCTGATGTCGCATTTCGGGTGGTTGGGGTCGCCGGTCCAGCCGGTTACGATTACAGGAGTCGCCGGGGTGGTTGTGATGATCGCTGGCGTTGTCATGGCGACATTCAGCAAGTGAGACAGACCGGCGCCTACGGTGCCAGGAGCTTTGCATATGGAGAAGATCAGACTGGGAGATTCGGACGTCGAGGTCAGCGCGCTGTGCCTGGGGACGGATTTGATCGGCAGCAAGATCGACCGGGAGACATCCTTCGGATTGCTGGATCTGTTCCGCGAAAACGGCGGCAGCTTCATCGATACGGGAAACTTCTACGCGGCCTGGCTGCCGGGATGCCATGGAGGCGAAAGCGAGAGCACGATCGGCCTTTGGCTGAAAGCGCGTGCGTGCCGCGACGAAATGGTGGTCGCCACCAAAATCGGTTTCGACTACCCGGGGTGCGACGGTGGACTGAGTGGAGCCGAGATCGAGCGCGAGTGCGAGAAGAGCTTGCGGCGGCTGCAGACGGACCGGCTGGATCTGTATTACGCGCACCGTGATGACGAGAAGACGCCGGTGGAAGAGACCATGGAGGCGTTCGATAAGCTGATACGCGCCGGAAAGGTGCGCGCGATCGGCGCCAGCAATCTGAAAGTATGGCGAATCGCCGAGGCCAACACGGTGAGCCGGAAGTGCGGATGGGCCGGGTACAGCGTAGTGGAACAGCGTCACACTTATCTTCGTCCCCGCCACGGCGCCGATTTCGGACCCCAGGTCTGTATCAATCCGGACCTGGAAGGCTACAGCAAGCGGCACGGGGTCACGCTCATCGCTTATTCGGTGCTCTTGCAGGGGGCCTACACGCGCCAGGACCGGGCGTTGCCCCCGCAGTACGCCGGCCCGGAATCCGTCGAGCGCATGCGTGCGCTGGAAGGCGTCGCGCGGGAACTGGGGGCCACTCCCAATCAGGTGATCATCGCGTGGATGCGGCAGAGCGACCCGGCCGTGCTCCCGATCATCGCCGGCAGCCGACCCGAACAACTGGCCGAGAATCTGGCGGCGCTCGGCGTTACCCTGACGGCCGGGCAGATGATGTGCCTGAACACGGCAGGGAATCCCGTGATCGAGCAGGCGTGGCTTCGCTAACGGCGCCAGGGTGGTAGAACTTTAAGGTAGGAGGTGAGATTTGGATCGAAGCGAAAATGGCATTACCCGCCGCGAGTCTCTAAAAAGAGCCGCCACCTTCATGATCCTGCCGGCCGGCCTGGCGCGGGGCTACGCGGCCAACGAAAAACTGAACATTGGGATCATCGGGCTTGCCGGCCAGGGAGAGCGCGACGCAAAGGCGTTCCTCAAAGCCGGCGAAAATATCGCCGCGCTGTGCGACGTGGATTCCGAGATGCTCGATCTGCGCGCGCCCGAATACCCGACAGCCGCGAAGTATTCGGACTTCCGAAAGATGATCGAGAAGGAGAAGCTCGACGGGGTTGTCGTCGCCGTTCCCGATCACATGCATGCGTACATCAGCGTGTGGGCGATGAAGCACGGCCTCGCCGTCTACTGCCAGAAGCCCCTGACCCAGAACGTGCACGAGGCCAGAGTGATGGCCAGGGTCGCGGCCGAAACCAAGGTGATCACCCAGATGGGGACCGAGAGCACCTCCGAGCCGCGCAACATGCGGACGGTCGAGCTCATCCAGTCAGGCGCGCTGGGCGAAATCACAGAGGTGCACGTGGCGACGGATCGTCCCATATGGCCGCAGGGATACGATCTCCCGGCGGGCGAGGATGCACCGCCGCGCACCCTCGACTGGGACGGATGGGTCGGGACCGCGCCCATGCGGCCGTTCAAGTCCAGGTATCCGGAGGGTCACCCGGTATACAATCCGGCCCCGGAGAAGCGGCACCAGTCCGATTTCAAAGACGCGGGGCTCAGCCCGGTTCCTCCCCTGGGCGTGGTATACCACCCATTCGTCTGGCGCGGTTTTACGGACTTCGGCAGCGGCGCTTTGGGAGACATCTTGTCGGCCTGCTTTTCTTTCTCCCTGAATCGGCAATCGCGGCTGTCGCGGCCTTTGCCGTGGGGGCGGGCATGCTGGGACTGGCCTTCTGGGGCGGACACTGGTCGGCCATGCTGGTCTTCATGCTGCTATGGGGTTTCGGGGCGCATCTGCTCATGCCGATCCGCTCGTCGCTCAGCATGGCCCTGGCGCATGAGGGCAAGGTCGGCCGCCGGCTCGGGCAGATCCAGGGGACGGCCATCGCCGCCAGCATCGGGGGTTGCGGCCTGGTCTGGATCGGCACGAAGGGCAGCCTCCCGGCGGGCCGCGGCCCGTATCAAGGCCAGCGCACGGATCCCATCGCACCACCGCCCCAGCGGGATTGGGGCCGCGAGGACGTGCACAAGGATTGGGCGGTCGCGATCAAGACGGGCAAGCAACCGGGTTCCCATTTCGGCTATGCCGGTCCGTTCACAGAAGCCTACCAACTGGGCAACATCGCGCTGCGCATCGGTCACCGCATCGAGTGGGATCCGCTCGCGTTTCGGATTACGAACTGCCGGGAAGCGAACCTGTACCTTTCGCGAGAATACCGGCGCGGTTGGGACCTCCGGGAGATCGCGGGGGCCGCTTACGACACGGCGGGCCAACTGAGGCGTTAATAATTTCAGATGGGGAAGTCAACGTCCTCCGGCATGCGGTGGTCCTCCAGACCGGTGTCGGGGCGAAAAAGCAGGGCATCTTTATCTCATTCACCAGAGCGCCAAACGTGAGGTGCCGCTGCGCATCGTGTTTGGTCTTGAATTCGCACTGCATCGGATCGGTCCACTCCGAGAACCTGCCGGATTGACGATGTGTCCGCAATTCGCGGCGGGCCAGCGCCGCAATCTACAGTGCCACACAGGGTACGACGCATTTCACGTACTTCGGAAGGGAGACGAAGCAGACACACGCTCGCATTTCTGATATTCCGGACCTATACTATTGATACTTGTGACTTCGGTCACAGCTATGTGTCCCGAATCCGCAGTATCAAGGGATGACATGATCCAACCGGCGTTAGCTCGGTTTACGGCCACTGTGCCCAACGAGGAGTATTGGCGCCGTCAGATCAAGTGTCAGTTCGCCTGTCCGGTCCACACCGACGCCCGCGGGTATATCCGCGCCACGGCTGCCGGCGACTATGAAGGTGCGTATCTGATTGCCCGGGGGCCCAATCCGCTCGCCTCGATTTGTGGGCGGGTCTGCGGCGCCCCTTGTGAGGCTGCCTGCCGGCGCGGGTCCATAGACCAGCCCATTGCCATTCGAGCCCTGAAGCGGTTTGTGTCCGACCAGCATTCCGGCCAACCTCGCGCGCCCGGCGAGTACTCCGAAGGAGCATGTGACGGACTGGAGGAGATGACCAACCTCGCCCGCTTCCTGGCCTCGCGCGAGTATCGCCGGCCCGAAGGTTTCCGCGTGGCCATCATCGGTTCCGGTCCCGCCGGACTGGCCGCGGCTCACGACTTGGCCCTCATGGGCATGGCATGCACCATCTTCGAAGCCGAACCGCGGCCGGCCGGGATGCTATACACGGGCATCCCCGCCTATCGCCTGCCGCGCGACCTCATCGACGCCGAAATCGAATTGATCCGGCAGTTGGGCGTCGAGTTCTGCTGCGGAGTGAAAGTGGGCCGTGATATCGACTTCGAGGAACTCCGCCGCGATTACAAAGCCGTCATCATCGCCGTGGGAGCCAAACGGGCTCGCATGCTGCAATTGCCTGGCTCCGACGCGCAAGGCATCTATGGAGGCATCGATTTTCTGCGCGCCATGTCGCTCGGGGAGCGGTTGCCCATCGGGCGCCGCGTGGTGGTGATCGGCGGAGGCAACGTGGCTTTCGATGTCTCACGCTCCGCCGTCCGCTATGCCGAGGACGATCCCGAACGCCTGGTCGCTCGCCAGACGGAAACCGACATTTCGCGCGTGGCACTGCGGCAGGAGGCCGTTCGCGAAGTCCACCTTGCGTGCTTGGAATCGCGCGAGGAGATGCCCGCTGACGAGGTGGAGATTGTGGAGGGCGAAGAGGAAGGCATCGTCCGTCACAATCGCCTCGGCCCCAAGGAGTTTCTTTTTCGGGAAGAGAACGGCCAGAAGGTGGTCGCGGGCGTGCGCTTCCGCTGCGTGCTTTCGGTATTCGATGCCAACCGGCGCTTCGCGCCGGTGTATGATGACACCGAAACCGTGGATGTGGAAGCCGACACGGTGCTTCTCTCCGTGGGCCAGATTGCGGACTTGAGCTTCCTGGGAGACGTCTCCAGGCTTCAGGTGGATGCAGAGACCTGCGAGACCGAGACGCCAGGCGTCTTCGCCGCCGGCGATGTGGCCTACGGCGCGCGTCTGATGATCGACGCCATCGCCAGCGGCAAGAAGGCGGCGCGCGGCGTGTACCGGTTTCTCACCGGCCGGGAGATCCGGCAGCACGAAACGCAATTGCATGTAGAGATCGAAGACTACCAGCGCGAGGCCGGTTACGAAGGCCGCAAGCGCGCACACATACCGGTGGCCTCCGCACGGGAACGCCTGGCCGATCCGCAGCGTCTGGTCGAAACCGGCTATACGGAAGTACAGGCGGCCGGCGAGGCCGGCCGCTGCCTGGATTGCGGCGTCAACACGATCTTCGATGGCGAGAAGTGCATCCTGTGCGGCGGGTGCGTGGATGTCTGCCCGACCCTGTGCCTGAAACTAGTGGGGCTGGAGCAACTGGCGTCGTCGCCCGAGATCGATGCGCTGTTGGCCGCAAATGCAGCCGGTCCCGGCGACTCGGCGATTCTGAAGGATGAAGACCGCTGCATCCGCTGCGCCCTGTGCGCCGAGCGCTGTCCGACGCATGCCATCACGATGGAACGGTTCCAGTTCCGCCAGGAGTGGACTTATGCCTGATTCTCCGAAACGCCGCGATTTTCTGGGCCTCACTGCCTTGTGGGGTGTAGTGATCGCCATGGGCACCGCCCTTGCCGGCGTGATGCGCCTGCCCAAGCCCGCGGTGCAACCCGGCCCGCTGCGCGTCTTCAAATTGGGCGATCCGGCGCAATTCGCGGTCGGCTCCACTACTCGCATCGAAACCGGCGGCTTCTTCCTGTTCCACGAGGAACAGGGGTTCCACGCCATATCCTCTGTCTGCACGCACCTGGGATGCGTCGTTGCCCACACCGAGGGCGAAGGGTTCGCGTGCCCTTGTCACGGATCGCGTTTCTCCACCGACGGGAGCGTGGTGGGCGGACCGGCGCCGGCGGCGCTGCCCTGGCTCGAAATTGTACTGTCGCCGGACGGCCAGTTACAGGTGAATGCCGAATCGACGGTTGCGAAAGGAACCCGCTTCAAGGTTTGAAGCATGAAGCCTGATGCCATGACGCCCCTCCAGGAATTCCTCGAAAACCTCAAGCAGACACCGCGTCACATTCGCGAATCGGCGATGCGCA
Source organism: Candidatus Solibacter sp. (assembly GCA_026394025.1). Taxonomy (GTDB): domain Bacteria; phylum Acidobacteriota; class Terriglobia; order Bryobacterales; family Bryobacteraceae; genus Solibacter. The sequence continues at coordinate 10,041 of JAPKZC010000922.1, read as the reverse complement.
ACGGGAAGATGCCCGAAACCGACCGCGAGCGCTCCCAAAGCACCTTCCACAATCTTTTCCTGCACATGCAAAGCGTGCGCACAGACCGCCGGTCCCTGCGCTTTGGATACACCTTTGGCCTGGGCCTGATTCTCACCGCCTCGTTCCTGGTCCTGACCGTTACCGGAATCCTGCTGATGGTTTATTACAAGCCCGGCGTGGAGTTGGCGTACAACTCGGTGAAGGACATTCACTTCGTGGTGCCGGCGGGCCGCTTCATCCGCAATATTCACCGCTGGAGCGCGCACCTGATGGTGCTGGCGGCGTTCCTGCACATGGCGCGGGTCTTCTACACCGGATCCTACAAGCGTCCGAGAGAATTCAACTGGCTCATTGGCCTCGGGCTCTTGGTGTTTACCTTGGGCCTGAGTTTCACGGGCTACCTGCTGCCGTGGGAC
>JAPKZC010000922.1:3738-9534 GCA_026394025.1 Candidatus Solibacter sp. | reverse complement strand
GGTGACCGACGCCATCGGCATCACCGCGTGGTTCGATCCCGGCACCTTTCAGAAGCAACTGCTATTGGGCGCGGATTACGTCGGCCAGGAGTCTCTGATTCGCTTCTACGTGCTTCATGTCGCGGTGTTGCCGCTGTTGATCGGCGCGTTCATGGGGCTGCATTTCTGGCGCGTGCGCAAGGATGGAGGACTCTCGCGCGACGAAACGAAACCGGCCCCGCCGGCAAGGATCGGTGACCGCGACGTCGAGGTGTTTGCTCCCACCAAGACGTATGGCCTGATGGCGGTGGTGCGCGGCCGCACTCCGGTGGTGGGGCGGGCGCCCGAAGGCTCGGTATCGAGTTGGCCGACTCTGATGTGGGCTGAACTGGCGGCGCTCATGTTCACCATCGCAGTGACGCTGGTGTTGAGCTACTTCTTCGATGCGCCGTTGAAGGAAATGGCGAACCCCGCCATTCCGGAGAATCCGGCCAAAGCGCCGTGGTATTTCCTGGGGCTGCAAGAATTGGTCTCTTACTCCGCGTTCATGGGCGGAGTTGGCATCCCCAGTATCGTGTTGATCGGTTTGGGGCTGATTCCCTACCTGGATCGCGATCCTCGCGGCGTGGGCATCTGGTTCGGCGGCCCGGCGGGACGGCGCACATTCTGGCAATCGCTTGTCTATGGCTTGGCGAGCGTGCTGGGTCTGCTCGCCGTGACGGTCAACTTCGGCTGGCTGCGCACGTGGTTCCCCACCATCCCGCAGATCGCGATCATCATGCTTAATCCGGCGACGGTGATCGTGGCGATGTATTCGGCCTGGTCGCTGTGGGTGCTGCGGCGCACCGGTAGCATGCGGATGTCAGCGGTCGCGTTGTTCACCTGCTTCCTGGCGGGTTTCGTAGTCCTGACCGCGATGGGCTCCATATTCCGCGGACCGAACTGGCATTTCTACTGGTGGCCCAGCCAGTGGCCCACACATTAGGAGACATGATGTCAGGCGATCCATCCCGTCCGTTCAAGTGGGTCACGTTGGTCTGCTCCGTGGTGACCATTGGATTCCTGTTGGCCGCCGCAGTCCGCGAGAATATCTCCGCGGACTGGCGCGGACACCAGTCCGTGTTCCGCGGCATCCTGCTGACGAAGGCCAAGGACGATGCGGCGCGCACCACCGCGCGCAACCTTCCCATCGAGATCCGCCAGGTGGTGGTGCCGGCCCTGCATACCGTTGACCGCTGCGTATCGTGCCACCTGGGCATCGACGATCCCCGCATGACGGACCAGCCCAATCCGCACCGCGTGCACCCCAAGCGGCTGCTGGCCATCCACCGCGTGGAAAAGTACGGCTGCACGGTCTGCCACCAGGGGCAAGGCGCCGCGCTCAACTTCGAAGAAGCCAAGGCGGAAGATTACTTCTGGGACTACCCGCTGCTGCCGGCGAGATTCACGGAAGCCACCTGCGCGTCTTGTCACGATCCGCGCGCGCTGCCCCAGGGGTCGGCGAAGAAACTGGTGATGGGAGCGCAATTGTTCGAGCAGAAGGGCTGCAACGGCTGCCACAAACTCGACGGGAAAGGTGGCCAGCTTGGGCCGGCACTCGATAACGAAGGGCTCAAGACGAAGCATCAGTTCGTACGCGCCAGTCTCCAAGGGGCGCAAACCAATTGGAACTGGTTTGCCGAGCATTTCCGCGACCCCGCTGGAATCGTCGCCGGAAGCCTGATGCCCATGCCGGCGCTTTCCACGCCGCAGGTGGAAGCGCTCACGGTCTACATGCTGTCGCTGCGGCAACGCGATCTGCCTGCGGATTATCTGGCGCCCGACAAGATCGACGAGCAGTACGCACGCCTGCATCCTCCCCCTCCGGACGGCGCGGCGCTGTATCACCGCTACTGCATGGCCTGCCACGACACGGGCCTGCACACCCGCTGGGATAAGAAACTCGCGCGCTTCATCCCGGGCATCCGGAACGTGGCCTTCATCCGGACGGAAGACGACGAGTGCCTGGCGGAGAACATCCGCGAAGGCCGTCCCGGCACCCGCATGCCGGGTTGGGGTCCCAAGGCTGGGGGCCTGAGCGAGGCGGAGGTTGCGGCATTGGTGGCATACCTTCGGACATCGGCACCCGCCATGGCACTGCCCGCTGCACCGCCGCGTGGTGACGGCACCCGCGGGGCTGCGCTGTTCGCGCAGCAATGCGCCGGATGCCACGGAATGGAGGGCAAGGGACTGATTGCTCCCGCGCTGGCCAACCCGGTATTCCAGCAGGCGGCCACCGATGAATTCATCGCGCAGACCATTCGCGGCGGGCGGGAGAACACGCCGATGCCGGCATTCGGCCGCGCCGGAGTGAGCGAATCGCAAATCGGCGACCTGCTGGCCTTCATCCGGAAGTGGCAGCCCCCAATTAAGCAGGCCAGGAGCCAGCACCCATGAAGAACCGACGCGATTTTCTCAAACTTGGGGCACTGGCGGCGCTAGGCGCATCCATTCCGGGCTGCCGCAAAGCCGACAAGCCTCAACTGGAGGCCTTCACCGGTCCGCTCGACCCGCTCCGCGCATACCCTTACCGCGGCTGGGAAGACCTTTACCGCAAGCAGTGGACTTGGGACAAAGTGGTCCGCTCCACGCACTCGGCCAATTGCACTGGCTCCTGCAGTTGGAACGTCTACGTGCGCAACGGCGTGATGATTCGCGAAGAGCAGGCCGCCGATTACCCGCGTATCTCCGCCGACCTTCCCGATTACAATCCGCGCGGCTGCCAGAAAGGCGCCTGCTTCACCGAATACGTCTACGGACCGCAGCGCTTGCGTTCGCCCCTGATCCGCGCGGGGGAGCGGGGTGAGGGCAAATGGCGCAAGGCGACCTGGGACGAAGCCCTGACCATGGTTGCCGGCAAACTGCTCGACAACATCTATCAGTACGGCGCCGACACCAATACTTACTTCAGCGTGATTCCCGCCATGAGTCCGGTTTCGTTCGCCGCCGGCTCGCGCTTCGCACACTATACCGGCGGTGTCTTCTGCTCCTTCTACGACTGGTATTGCGATCTGCCGCCGGGCGAACCCCTTACTTGGGGCGTGCAGACCGAATCCTGCGAGTGCGCCGACTGGTTCAACTCGAAGTACATCGTGCTTTGGGGCAGCAACATCTCGCAGACTCGAATCCCCGACGCCCATTTTGCGTGGGAAGCGCGCTACAACGGCGCCAAGATCGTAGGCATTTCGCCGGATTTCAATTCGTCGATGGTGCACACCGACCTGTTCCTGGCCATTCAGCCCGGCACGGACGCCGCTCTGGCGCTGGGAGTAGCCAAGTACATCGTCGATAACAACCTCTACGACGCGCCCTACGTGAAGGAGCAGACCGATCTCCCTCTGCTGGTGGACAAGCGCACCAACAAGTTTGTGCGCGCCGAGGGGTCTACCGACCGGTTCTTCTTCTTCGACGCCAAGACCGGGAAGCGGCACGAAGCGCCCGGTGCGATGGGGTCGAAGGAAAAGACGATCGCGCTCAACGGCGCAGACCCGGACCTGCATTATTCCGACGGCGAAGTGACTACCGTATTCGAGCTAATGAAGCAGAAACTCGCGCCTTATACGCTCGAATCGGTAGCGCAGACCACCGGTCTCGCCCTCAACGACATCAAACAGTTTGCGCACGAATTCGCCACCCGCAAGCCGGCCATGATCATCCATGGCGCAGGTCTCAACCACTGGTTCCACAACGACCTCATCAACCGCTCGCTTATTCTTCTGGTGGCGCTCACCGGGAATACCGGCAAAAACGGCGGCGGTTTCAATCACTACGTGGGGCAGGAGCGCGTCTGGCCGGAGCGCGGCTTTAAGGCCTATGCGTTTCCCGAAGGCGCTAAGAAACAGCGCATGCAGAACATGACTTTGTGGACGTATGTGCACTCGTCCAACAAAGATCCCCATCTCTACAACGGCAAGCCCATCGAGCACTACATCGAAGAGAGCGTCAAGAACGGGTGGATGCCGCTCTATCCCAAGAAACGGGATCAGAAACCGCGCGCCCTCATCATCTGGCGCGCCAACTACCTGAACCAGGCCAAGGGCAACGAGTACATTCTGAAGTCGCTTTGGAAAGACCTCGATCTGATTGTCGACCTGAACTTTCGCATGGATACGACGGCGCTGTTTTCCGACGTGGTGTTGCCGGCGGCCAGTTACTACGAGAAGTCCGATATCAGTACGACCGACTGCCACAGCTACGTCCATCCCTTCAACAAGGTGCTCGACCCGCTCTACGACTCCAAGCCGGATTGGGAGATCTTCCGGGACTTGTCGAAGAAAATGGCGCAACTCGCCGCCGAGCGAAAGCTCGCTCCCTACCACGATCAACAGTTCGACTGGCACCGCGACTTCACCAAGACCTACGACCTTTGGAGCGGCAACGGCAAGTTCCAGCAGCCGGAGGACGGCGCCAACTTCATCCTGGATGGCTCGCCCGAGACCAAGGGCATGACCTTCGAGCAACTGAAGCAGCACCCGCAGCGCTTCAAGAAGATCGATGAAGAGGCCTGGAACAGCGAGATCAAACCGGGCCAGGCGTACACGCCATTCCAACATCAGGTGGAAGAGAAGCGCCCCTGGCGTACCCTCACCGGGCGGCAGCAGTTCTACCTGGACCATCCCTGGTTCCTGGATTTCGGCGAGCAGCTTCCAGTTTACAAAGAGCCGCTCAGTGACAGCGCCAAGTATCCGTTCTTCTGGAACACGCCGCACGGGCGGTGGTCCATCCATTCCACCTGGCGCGATGCGCGCTACCAGTTGCGCCTGCAACGCGGCATCCCGATTTGTTACATCCACCCGGAGGACGCCAAGGCGCGCAACATCCAGGACAACGACTGGGTCAAGGTCTTCAACGATAACGGCAGCTTCGTCAGCAAAGTGCAAATTCTGCCCGGCGAGAAGCGCAAACGACTCACCATGTACCACGGGTGGGAACGCTACCTGGGATTCCTCCAGGGCGGATGGCAATCCACGTCCATGATTAAAATCAAACCCACCCAACTGGTGGGCGGGTACGGGCACGTCGTCTTCAAGCTGAACTACTGGGGACCCACCGGCAACAACCGCGACGTGCGAGTGGACATTGTGAAGTACATTCCGACGGCGGCCGACCTACAGGCCATCCGCAGAACGGGAAAGGCGAAGGCTTAGCCATGTCGCAACATCAGATCTCGATGGTGCTGGACCTCAACAAATGCCTGGGGTGCCAGACCTGCACTATGGCCTGCAAAAAGCTGTGGACCGATGGTGACGGCATGGATTACATGTACTGGAACAACGTCGAGACCCGCCCTGGTCAGGGATATCCGCGCAATTGGGACAAGATTGGCGGCGGCTTCGAAGATGGCAAACTGCGTCCCTCCGAGTTGCCTTCCAAGGAAGACTACGGCCAGACATTCGAGTACAACTACGCCGAGCGCCTCTTTCAAGGCGGCAGGCAGGCCAGGCCGCAGGAAGAGGTGCGCAATACGCCGAACTGGGACGAAGATGTCGGCGCGCTGATGCTGGGGGAGAACTACTACTTCTACCTTCCGCGGCTGTGCAACCACTGCACCAATCCTGCGTGTCTGGAAGCCTGCCCGCGCAAGGCCATCTACAAGCGCGCCGAGGATGGCATCGTGCTGGTGGACCAGGAACGCTGCGAAGGCTATCGCTACTGCATGAAGGCCTGTCCGTACAAGAAGATATACTTCAACGAATTGATCGGCAAGGCACAGAAGTGCATCTTCTGCTATCCCCGTATCGAAAAGGGCGAGGTCAACGCGTGCGCCAAGCAATGTCC
>JAPKZC010000922.1:0-3705 GCA_026394025.1 Candidatus Solibacter sp. | reverse complement strand
GCTTCGTGGGATTCCTGGACGACCCGGAATCGGCGGTCCACAAACTGGTGCACGTCCACAAAGTCGCCCTTGGGCTGTTTCCCGAAAAGGGGACCGAGCCCAACGTCTTCTATGTGCCCCCCTTCAACCCGCCGCGGACCGGCAGTTACGGGAAGAGCGTGCTCGAAGATCCCCGCATGCCGATGGATTACCTGAAATATCTATTCGGCGATGAGGTGGTGGATGTGATCCGTCGACTGGAGGGCGAGTTACACCGTGCCCAGGGCGGCGGCACCAGTGAGGTGCTGCAACTTCTGATCGGGCGTGACGAGCACGTGCGGTATCAGATTCCCAAGCGCGAAGACCTCGTCCAAATCCAAGGAGGGCACAAATGATAAAACGCCTTGCCTGTCTGCTGATCTGGTCCGCGGTCGCCCTATCCCAGAACGTGCTCGATCCCGCTTCTGTCGATTGGAAATCCGCCGCACCCGTAGTGTTGGCTTTGCATCGCACGCCGCCCCTCTACCCCACCGACGATCCCGCGGGACTGGAGATTCCATCCGTTCAGGCGCAAATCATTCATAACACTGCCGGCAACTTCGTGCGTCTCGAATGGGCCGACAAGACCCACGACGCCGCTGTGCTCCCAAAGGCCGAGCGCGCCTGGCAGGGCGACCATCTGGTGACGCAGTCGGCGGCTACCGATCGCTTCTCCGACGCCTGCGCCGTCATGATTCCCGCCAGGGCCGTCAGCGGCGATCTGAATCCCTCGTTGCAGATGGGCGACGCCGACCGTCCCGTACACATCTTCGTCTGGGATGGGACGCGCGGCGCCGCGGCCATGGAAGCCAGCGGCCGGGAAACCACGAAACGCACCGGACAATCGTTCCCCACGCAGGCTCAATATGCCGCCGGCAAGTGGACCGTGACCATGCAGATCTCCGAACTGCGGGCGGGAGCGCCGTTCGCCGTCGCCATCTGGAATGGTTCGCAACAGGATCGCGATGGCAGAAAGTACTTCACCGTATGGTATCGAGCACAGTAAACACCTGGGCGGTCTTCCGCTTCGCGCTGGCTTATCCCGACGAGCGCCATCTGGAGCGGTTTGCCGATCTTTGCGGAGCCGTACCAGGCACGCTCGTAGGTCTGCGCTCGCTCTATATCGACCTGTTCGAAGCGGGCCTGCCGCAGCCGCGATGTCCGCTGCTCGAAAGCGCCTGGCTACTGAATCGACCGGCCGGCGATGTGGTGCTTGAAAACAAGTTGTACTACCAAAACTTCGGCTTGGAAATCGACCCACGCGCCGCACCAGATCACCTGCTCACACAGTTGGAGTTTCTTGCGTGGCTGGATCACTGTGAGGCTGCCGGCAACACAGACCCGGAATCCGTAAAGCGGGCGCGTGCCGAGTTCCTGGAACGCCACCTGTCCCATTGGGTCGGCAGCCTGGCCCACCTCACGGAAAATTCTGACGGGGGCTGCTATGCGGGACTTCTGGAGGCGCTCGCGAGGGAAGTAGAATCCGCTCTGGCCTGACGCAAAGGCCAAAGCAACCCGGCGAGCGCAGTTACGTGAATTTACGACCATGCGATGCTCCTTCTGGTGTTCAAAATTCTCGCCGGACAGGCGGCCATCATTGCCGCCTACGCCATCGCCGATCTTGACGGCTCTTGGGGCTGGACTCGACATCCATGGGTCCACCACTCCATGTTTACAGCCGTTGAATACAAGGTATTGATGCACCGTTACATGGGTGCACATTGCACCGCGTCAGATTCCGGATCTATTCTGGCCCGCTTGCGGACCTGTGGTGGCTGGCCCTCTCAGCGGTAAGAATCGAGAAGAACCCGTTGGGGCGAAGCGCCGCGGCGCGCCAATGAGCGGTCTCTTCGGCCAGGGCCTGCCGAAACCACTGGCGATCGATGTGTTTGGCCGCGTCGGCCGATTGGGAGGCCAGCGGCAGAAACACAACGAGCAAAGCCGGCGCAGCGAGAAGTAGAGCAGACTTCCGTCTCTGCGCGGCGACCACCCGCCGCATGCTGCCGTCGCGCATCCCGGCGTTCCGGCGCGGTACCATTTGGCGCACTCCGAGCGCAAGGGTAACACCATACGCGGCGAAATTCAGGCCGGTTTTCGGCGCCGAATTACCCAAGACCAAACAGGATGAACATGGGAACACGTGATGAACCCCTATCCGTAGCGGAGGGAATCGTCGGGTCGATCTCGAACACTAAGAGAAGGCTTTTTCGTGTCCAAATCTTAGGGTCCATTGCATCGAAATCCTCTCAAACGCTGGCGTTCATTGGGCCTAGGCCGACCGGACCCCGATCTTTCGCAAAATCGTGATCATCGGGCACCAGTTGGTAAATGCCGATTGAAACAGGTTTAGCCCTACGAAAGCGGTGAACAGAAACCAGTTGGGATTCACCCAGTAGCCCATGGCCACGCTGGCCATCACGAAAAAGCCGGCGATCAGGCGGATATAGCGTTCGATGTTCATGCAGCCTTCCTCCTACGATTCACGACAAAGTAAACAATTGGGACCGTCATGCGCGACAGCGCCAGCGATGCCACTTCACCCGCCATCAACGCGATGGCGAGGCCCTGGAATATGGGGTCGAAGAGAATGATCCCCGCGCCCACCACGACCGCCGCGGCGGTCAGCAGCATCGGCCGGAAGCGCACCGCGCCGGCATCGATGACCGCGGCGTCCAGCGCCATACCCTCCTGCAGACGTAACTCCACAAAGTCCACCAGAATGATGGAATTTCGCACCACAATCCCGGCGCCGGCGATAAAACCGATCATTGAGGTGGCGGTGAAAAAAGCGCCCATCATGCCATGAGCCGGCAGAATGCCCACCAGAGAGAACGGAATCGCCGCCATGATGATGAGCGGCGTGACGAACGATTGGAACCATCCCACTACCAGCGCATAAATCAGGATGANNNNCCTCGTAGGTGATGTGCCATTCGCCATCCCACTTCATCGAATAGCGGTCGGAATCGGTGGGCAGCGCCGCCATGTGTTGCTCGATGGCATAGCCTTCGGGCGCTTGGAACTTATCCATTTCCGGTCCCAGTTTCAAAATGGCATAGACCGGGCTCTCCATCGCGCCGGCCACATCGCCGGTCACATAAGTCACCGGCATCAGATTCTTGTGGTAGATACTCTTCTCTTCGACGGTCTGCTCAACCTTCACCAGTTCGCGGAGCGCCACCAGCCTGCCTGTGCGGCCGGTGACATTCAGATTCTGAATGCGGTCCACATCGGAGCGGCTGGCGCGGTCCATGCGGACCGCCAGCGCCACGTCTTCCTTCTCCGCATCCACGTGCAGCAATCCGGCCGGATACCCCGCCAACGCCACCTGCATGGTGCGCGCGATATCGTCTTCGGAGATGCCGTTCAGCGCAGCCTTCTCTTTGTCCACCAGCAGGCGGTACTTCGGCTGGTCGTCCTCCACGTACCAATCCACATCCACGACACCATCGGTGCGCCTCCACAGATCGCGAATCTGTTTGGCGATCCGTGTGCGGCCGTCTTGCGCCGGCCCGTAGACCTCCGCCACCAGAGTCTGAAGCACGGGCGGACCCGGGGGAACCTCGGCCACTTTGATGCGCGCCGCAAAGCGACTGGCGATGGGCAGCAAGCGAGTGCGCACCTGCTTGGCGATCTCGTGGCTTTGCAGTTTGCGCTCTCCCTTGCCGAGCAGGTTCACCTGGATAT
>JAPKZC010001052.1 GCA_026394025.1 Candidatus Solibacter sp. | reverse complement strand
CCCCACTGTCCCGTGCCCATCCTGCGGGACGGAGATCCGCCAGCCGTGCCGCGATGGCGAGACGGCGCTGCACCGCGCTCACGACGTCCGGCGTAATGATTGGTTGGCTTGGCAAGTGGCGCACCCCGAAACCGCGCGCCCGTTGTCCGCCAAGACCGTGCGCAATATCGCCTCGGTCGTCTCTAGCGCCTGTTCGTGGGCGGTGCTGTACGGTTTAATCTCGACGAACCCGGCGACGGCCTCCAAGCCGCCCAGCGGGCCGAAGCGGAAGGGCCTGGCGCTCGCGCCCTCCCAGGTGGACCTGATGGTGCAGGCGGCACCGGCCACATGGCTCATGGACTTTCTGGAGGTTGAGGCGGGCCTAGGGATTCGCCGCGGCGAGGCGCTGGCGCTCCGCTGGTCGGACATCGTGGATGGCGAAGCGTCGATCACGCGCTCGCTGTGCCAAGTGAGGCAGACGCTCCACTGGAAGGGCACCAAGACCGGCGAGGAACGCAAAGTCAAAATCCCTGGCATCACCATGGCGGCATTTGAGCGGCACCGGGCGGAACAGGCCAAGGCACGGGCCGCGTTCCCAGACTATAACCGCTCGTTGGATCTGGTCTTCGCGGACCCCGGCGGCGATCCGCTCAAGCCGGATTCGGTAAGTTCAAAGGTGTCGCTGTTGTGCCGGAAATTGAAGTTGCCCAAGGGCACCAGCCTGCATACCCTGCGGCATTCCCATTTTTCACAACTGGTCGCGGATGGTGCCGATGTTGGCGCGGTTGCAGCACGGGCCGGCCACGCAAACGCAGGTACGACATTGGGCATTTACACCCACGCAATACCAGGAAAATCGGACCTTTCAGACCAATGGGAGAAGCTGCAGGGTAAGAAGAGCGCACCAGTGAAAACGCAGTGATTCCAGGAAAGCGTTCCACCTCCGTTCCACCTGAAGAATGTTAAGTGATTGATTTAAGGAAGGTTATTGGTAGCGCTAACGGGAGTCGAACCCGTATTTAAGCCTTGAGAGGGCTCTGTCCTAACCATTAGACGATAGCGCCACGGGTGAGTTCCATTGTAGCAAACTCAGGCGGTCAAGGTGGCCGCGCCCATTTGGCCGCAGTACTTTTCCAGGCGGTGGCGCAGTTCGTGGCGGGCGCGCAGAAGGCGGGACTTGGCGGCGGCGATGGAAATCCCTAACTGCCCGGCAACTTCCGGCATGGGTAGTTGGTTGACTTCGCGCAATACGAGGGCATGGCGCAACAGAGGCGGAATGCGGGCGATTTCGCGGCGCATCAAGTCCCTGACCTCGCGACGGCCCAGGGCCTCCTCGGGCGTCGCGCCGGCGTCGCGCAGTTCGAAGGTCACACGCTCCTCGCCGGGGGCCGGCGCATCCATATAGAGGAAACGTGCGCGGCGGGTCTGGCGCAGGCGCATCAGGCATTGATTCATCACGATTCGGGTCAGCCATGTGGTGAATCGCGAGTCGCCGGCGAACCCGTCGATGTGCTGCCAGGCCTTCCACCAAGCGTTCTGCAATTCGTCCTCCGCCTCCTGGGTGTCGTGTAGGATGCCCACTGCTACCTGCATCATGCTGTTGGAATGGCGCCGCATCAGTTCGGCGAATGCCCGCTCGCTGCCTTGTTGCGCCAAACTGACGAGTTGGCTATCGGTGGTGGTCTTAAGTCCTTCAGATTCACAAATGTTTTGCATTTTCGTCCCCTCGTTTGAGTCCAATTTGACGTGTCCTATCAGAAGCGTACCAGCGAAATGGCGGAAATTTAAGTGAATTATAAATATGACTTTATCTTAACTGAAATAGACTATAATGTTTTCAGTAACACTGATATGACTTCGTTAAACACTGAAAGTGGACCGGAGACCATCAACCGCGTGCTTTCCGCCTACGACATCGGGCGCAAATTGCGGCAGTTGCGCATGCGCAAGAAGATCGCGCTGGTCGATCTGGGCAAGCACACCGGCCTCTCGGCATCGATGCTCTCGCAGTTGGAAAACGGCAAACTGGTGCCGACCCTGGCCACCCTGGCGCGGATTTCGATGGTCTTCGATGTCGGCCTGGAGCACTTTTTCGGCAATCGGCGCGGGCAGAAGACATTCGCAGTGGTGCGCGCCGGCGAGCGACTACGCTTTCCGGATCGCGCGGATGCGCCCACGCCCTCCTACTTTTTCGAGTGCCTGGCCTTTGCGGCGCAGGACAAGGGCTTACAGGCCTACGTTGCGGAGTTCCCGCCGCGCAAGGAAGGCGAGGTGCATGAACATTTCCACGACGGTGCGGAACTGGTGTTCGTGCTGGAAGGCTCGGTGGGCATCCGCTTCGAGGGTGAGGAGCATGTGCTGGAACAGGGCGACAGCGTGTACTTCGATTCGTCGGAACCGCACGCCTACCGCGGTCTGGTCCCGGACCTGTCGCGCGCCGTAGTAGTCACCACGCCGCCGCGCCTGTAGCGCGTAATAATGGGAGGGAATGCGGCGGCTGCTTTTGCTTTGCACTATCCCGTGGCTTCTGGTGGCGGACGATCATTGGGTGAAGTTCACCCGCGGCCCGTTTGAAGTGATGACCGACGCCGGCGTGCGTCCCGGCCGTGAGGCCATGTTGCGCTTCGAGCAGTTCCGCCACGCGCTTGGCCAGATTGTGGGCGAAGACGACTTGCAGACTCCCTTGCCTGTGCGCGTATTCGTCTTCAAGAACTCCAAGGCTTGGACCACCGCCGCGCCGCTGACGGAGGGGCGCGACCGCTACGCCATCGTGCTCGGCGAGAAGAGCGCGGTGACGCCGGAGATCTATAGCGAACTGACGCGGCTGTTTCTGAAGAGCAACACCGCGCAGATGCCGCCGGCCTTCGAGCGCGGCTTGATCGCGTTCTTCTCCACATTCGAGGTGAACGGCATCCGCATCACGGCAGGGAAGCCGCCGGCCGGGCCGGATCTGGATTGGGCGCGCATCCACCTGATGGTGGCCGATCCGGACTACTACGGAAAGATTCGCGTGCTGCTGTACAACCTGCGGCACGGCGTGGCGGACGACCCGGCGTATCGTAACGCGTTCGGCAAGTCCGCGGCGGAAGTGGAAGCGGCGGCCAGGAAGCACTTCGCCGCCGGGAATTTCGGGACCACGTCGCTTTCCAGCCGCCCGATGTCGGAAAGCGATTTTCCAGAGCGGCAGGTGTCGGCGACGGAGATCTCTATGGCGCGCGCCGACCTGCTGGTGGGCGCGCAATCGGTGGGGGAAGCTGACGGGACATGAGAAGGTGGCGGAAGCCGAGGAGGGGCTGGGACTGCTGGCGCTGCGCGAGCACCGCACGGCGGAAGCGCGCAAGAATTTCGCGGACGCGGTGGAAGCCGGCAGCACGAGCGCGCGCTGCTACATCGAGTACGCGAAACTGGAGCCCGACGACGCGAAGGCAGAGCAAGCGCTGCTGAAGGCGGCGGGGATCAACCCGAAGCTCGATGAACCGTTCGCTCTGCTGGCCAAACGCGACACCGATCCGCGCAAGCGCCTCATGCACTGGAAGGCGGCCGCGGAACGCGCTCCGCGAAACGCTTCCCACTGGAGGGCGCTGGCCGAAACTTACCTGGCCGACCATAATTATGGCGAGGCCGCCAAAGCGTGGCGCAGCGGCGAGCAGGCGGCCACCGACCCCGCCGAGCGCGAACGCATGCGCCAATCGCGTATGCTCATCGAGCAGCAGCGCCTGGACTACGAAGAGGCGGAAAAGCGTCGCGACGCCGAAGAGAAGGCGCGCGAGATCGAAAAACTGAAGACCCAGGCGCGCGCCGAATTACACAAGGCCGAAGCCAAATTCAGCGACGCCGCGGCGGCGTCCGGCGACAAGCCGGTGCCGTGGTGGGAGGGGCCGAAGGCCGAGGGCAAAGTCACCGGCATGCTGAAACAGGTGGATTGCCTGCCCAAACAGCAGGCGCGCCTTTCCATTGAGGACGCTGCGCACAAGGTGGTGAAGTTGCTGGTGGCGGATCCATCGAAGGTGGTGTACAGCGGCAACGGCGAGGTGTCGCTCGGATGCGGCGTGCAGAGACCGCGCAAGATCACAGTGGAGTACTTCCCGAAAGCCAACGCCAGGCTGGCCACCGCCGGCGAGGTTGCCACCATCGAGTTCCAGTGACCCAGGACAACAATGCTGCACGCTACCGCTGGCTGGTGCTGGCGGTCTTCGTGCTCTCCACCGCCATCAACTACCTGGACCGCTCCACGCTGTCCGCCCTTGGGCCCGTTCTGACCGACGAGTTTCACCTGTCGGAGGCGCAGTACGGCTTGATCGGCAGCGCCTTCAGCCTGACTTACGCGGCCAGCGCGCCGTTCGCCGGTTTGCTGATCGACCGTATCGGGCTGAACCGCGCCATCAGTTTCGCGGTGGGGCTGTGGTCCTGCGCCGGCATCGCCACCGGCCTGACCAGCGGGTTGGGGGGAATCGTGGGTTGCCGCGCGGTTCTCGGCGTGGCCGAAGCGGCGGGTATTCCGGCAGCGGGGAAGGCGATCCACCTGTACCTGCGCCCCGGCGAGAGGGCGCTCGGCAACGCGGTCAATCAGGCTGGCGTCAGCCTGGGATCGGTGGTGGCGCCGCTGCTGGCCACCTGGATCGCGCTGCGCAGCGGATGGCGCCATGCGTTCGTGGTGACGGGTGTGCTGGGGCTCGCTTGGATTCCCCTTTGGTACTGGGTGTCGCGCCGCGGCCAGGCTGCGCCCGTGCCGGTGCAACATCGTGCCGCCAATGCCGCCATGTTGCGCGACCGCCGCCTTTGGGCTTTTGCCGGGGCCAACGCGCTGAGCATGGTGGGCTATTTCTTCTGGTCCTTCTGGACCTCGAAGTACATGGTCACCGTGTATCGTATGACGCTCGCACAGGCTGCGTGGTATGTCTGGATTCCGCCGGTGTTTGCGTGCTGCGGGGGATTCCTGGGCGGCTGGCTTTCCCTGCGGTTTGTGGAGCGCGGCGTTGCGGCGCCGGCCGCGCGCTTCCGCGTCTGCCTGGCAGCCGGAGTGGTTTCTCTGGCCACCGCCGTCTTGCCGTGGGCGACCTCGCCCGCGTGGGC
>JAPKZC010000040.1:2087-2873 GCA_026394025.1 Candidatus Solibacter sp. | reverse complement strand
GGCTCAGCCGCCGCCAACGGTAGCGCCAGGGAGAAGCATCCCACCGCTACCCAACATTTACAGAACACTGCTGGCTAACGATAATAATAGCCCTATAAATCATATTTTTCCAACTTAATTTTTGCAGAATTTCCTGATTTCCTATCGGATTAATATTGTCCTCTTTGATACGCTACCGTTGGAGATCGCTCTTTCAGCAGCATTTCGCCCGTGAATACTTCGCGCGCAGCCGCTCCTCGCTGAATCGCCGCCACTCCTCGCCGGAGTGGGCATGCCCGTGCGCCGTGAGGTGCCGCTGATAGGCGCTCTCATCCGCCAGTTCGCGCAGCAGCGCCATCGCCAGCCGAAACAGCCGCCTCACAGTTCCTCCGCCCGAAGCCGCGACGCCACGAACGGCGCCTCATGCACCTGCCGGTCGCCCCTTCCCGAAAGAACTCGCGCCCACACCCGGACCGAGTCCACCAGAATCACCGCCACCAGCACCATGAACACCCCGCAGACGGCGGCGTCCAGCCGCGCGTTGAAAATCAGCGTCTGCGTGGCCGCCTGGGTGGGGAGCGTGCCCGCCGTGCCTGCCCGCATTGCCGCCTCCAACTTGTCCGCCTGCGCCAGAAAGCCAATCGCCGGAACCGGCGAGAAGATCTTCTGCCACGCCGCCGTAAACGTGGCGCTCAACAGCCAGACCAGCGGTGCGCACGTGATCCACATGAACTTCGCTCCGTGCATTTTCAGCAGGATGGTGGTGGCCACGCACAACGCGATCGAGGCCAGCAACTGATTGGAGAT
>JAPKZC010000040.1:0-2052 GCA_026394025.1 Candidatus Solibacter sp. | reverse complement strand
GCGATGCCGAACAGCGGCCACAGCGAGTTGATCCCGCCCAGCGGATCGCGCACGCCCTGCACCAGGAAGTATCCCCACGCCCCAACCACCGCCGGCGAGGTGGCGATCACCCCCGGCATCCAACTGGTACGCCCCAACGGCGCCGACACGTGCCCCAGCAAATCCTGTAGCATGAATCGCCCCACCCGCGTCCCCGCGTCGATAATCGTCAGAATGAACAGCGCCTCGAACATGATCGCGAAGTGATACCAGAACCCGATCACCGCCTGCCCGCCGCCCGAACGGGCGAAAATGTGCGCCATCCCCAGCGCCAGCGAGGGCGCGCCCCCCGTCCGCGAGAATAGCGTCTGCTCCCCCACGTCTCGCGCCAGCGTCGTCATGTCCGCCACCGTCACCGGAAAGCCCCAACCCGAGATCGTCGCCACCGCCGCCTCTGGCGTCGCCCCCACAATACCCGCCGGCGAATTCACCGCGAAGTACACCCCCGGCTGCAATACGCACGCCGCGATCATCGCCATGATCGCCACAAAACTCTCCAGCAGCATGCTCCCGTACCCCACCGGCCACGCGTGCGATTCCTTGGCGATCATCTTCGGCGTCGTGCCCGATGAGATCAGCGAATGGAATCCCGAGATCGCCCCGCAGGCGATGGTGATGAAGCAGAACGGAAAGATCTTCCCCGCGAAGATCGGCCCGGTGCCATCGGTGAATCGCGTGAACGCCGGCAGTTGCAGTTCCGGCCGCACGAACACAATCCCCACCGCCAGCATCATTACCACCCCCAGTTTGACGAACGTGCTCAGGTAGTCGCGCGGCGCCAGCAGCAGCCACACCGGCAGCGCGCTGGCCAGGAATCCGTAGGCAATAATCGCCATCGCCAACGTCGTCGCCGTCAGCGTGAACACCGGCGCCAGTGTCCCCGATTCGCCCACCCACCGCCCCGCGAAAATGCTCGCCATCACCAGCACGAACCCCAGCGCCGAGCACTCCAGCACCTTCCCCGGCCGCCAATAGCGCAGGTAAAGCCCCATGAAAATCGCTATCGGCATGGTCGCCGCGATCGTGAACGTGCCCCACGGGCTGCCCTTCAGCGCGTTCACCACTACCAGCCCCACCACCGCCAGCAGTATGATCATGATCAACAGCACCGTCACCAGCGCAATCAAGCCGCCCACTTTGCCGATCTCCTCGCGCGCCATCTGCCCCAGCGATTTCCCGTCCCGCCGCATCGAGGCAAACAGAATCACGAAATCCTGCACCGCTCCCCCAAGGCACGCGCCGATGATGATCCACAGCGTCCCCGGCAGGTACCCGAACTGCGCCGCCAGTACCGGCCCCACCAGCGGTCCCGGACCGGCGATGGCCGCGAAGTGGTGCCCGAATACGATCCATTTGTTGGTGGGTTCGAAATCGTGCCCGTTGCGCAGGCGCTCCGCCGGCGTGGCCCGTTCGTCGTTCAACGCCATCACCCGCGCCGCAATGAACTTCCCATAAAAGCGGAAAGCCGTGGCATAGCTGCACGCCGCCGCCACCACCAGCCATATGCTGTTGATATGCTCCCCGCGGTGCAGCGCGATGCCGCCCAGGCCAATCCCCGCCGCACAAGCCACCGCGGCCCAAAAGAAATATCCTAAGATCCTCACGCCCTAGAGTCTACTAGATTCCGCTCAGATGCCGTGGATCCGTTTTAAGCCCGGCCAACGTGCGAAATCGGCGTCGAAGCTGAGGACCGATTGAACGCCATGGTGTTCCATCAAGGCGATGGGGACCGCGTCCCGGGCCGAATACAAGGCTCGGCTCCGCGCGATCTCCGCCGCGCGAAGCACGTCGGCTTTCTCCGCCGCGAGGACGTCGTCGGCCATGTCGAAAGTGCCTGAAATGCCGGCCCGAGTTTCTCTCGCGGGTC
Source organism: Candidatus Solibacter sp. (assembly GCA_026394025.1). Lineage (GTDB taxonomy): Bacteria > Acidobacteriota > Terriglobia > Bryobacterales > Bryobacteraceae > Solibacter. The sequence continues at coordinate 146 of JAPKZC010000040.1, read as the reverse complement.
GATGGCGGTGTAGCGGTGGAGAATCTCCTGCGGCGCTTCCGAATCGGTGACCAATCCCCGCCCCGCGCTGCGCGGCGGCACCCCGCCCCGTTTCATTCCGCACAACGGCACACAAAATGCTAATGCCTTTCCATGAAGGCCTGCGC
>JAPKZC010000351.1:3688-12907 GCA_026394025.1 Candidatus Solibacter sp. | reverse complement strand
GTTACGGGCGGCCAGCGAGAGCGCCCGGCGGCCGTGTGCGACTTGAATCCAGCGGCCGGCGAAATCGGGCGGCGCGGGCGATTCGCAGACTACTGCCAGGGCGCCACGGGCCAGCGCGTCGGCGGCGAACTGGCGACCGTCCACCTTACTGCCGGGGAAGGCGAAGAACAGGGATTGCGAGGAGACTCGGCGCGAATCGAACTCTATGGCAGCGACCGGGGCTTGGGCGAGTTCCGGCGCCAGCGGCTGGAGCAGCGCTACACCCGAGAGTATTTCGCCTAGGTTCATTGGACAAACTGTACGCGGATGCGTTCCCCCTGATGCAAAGGAGCACCCGGCGGAGGAGATTGCACATGGGCGATGCCACTGCCGTCGGGAAGGATGGAGAGACCTTTGGCGGCGGCTTCGGCCAGCACGGCGCGCATGGTCATGCCGCGGAAATTGGGGACACGCGGCCCTTGTGGCCTGGCTGGCGCGGGGGGCGGCCCAGGAGGCGCCACGGACGCAGTCTGCACGGGATGGGGCCCGTAGACCGGCGGGGCCGGCGGGGCCGGCGGTGCGGTCTCAGCTTCGTCGGTCTCTTCCAGGATGTTGGGCCGCGCCGCGTCGAGATCGGCGATCGCCAGATCATTGAGATCTTCCGTGTTCCCCGCGAACAGCGTCCGCGTGGGGACTTCCTCCGTCAGGTCCTTGGGAACGTCGAAGACGCGGAGGGCCTCGCCGGCGACGATTTTGAAAACGGGCGCCGCCGCATGGCCGCCGAATCCGTTCTCGCCGCGGGTGCCGTTGAGTGTGACCACTACCACCACCTTGGGATTGGTGAGCGGGGCGAAACCCATGAAAGAGCCGTTGTAGGTGTGGGTGTAGTGCTTGGATTCGTAATCGTAGATCTGCGCGGAGCCGGTCTTGCCGCCGCTGGAATAACCGGCAAGCCGGGCGCGAGTGCCGCTGCCGACGAGCACCACGCCCTCCATCATCTTGCGCATGGAGATGGCATTGTCGGCGATGAGGATACGCACGGGGGCCGCCACAGGCTCGGCGACATCGCCGCGCTTGAGCAGCAGGCGCGGCTTCACCAGCAGGCCGCCATTGGCGATTACGGACGCCGCCTGGGCCAGTTGCAGGGTGGTGACACTGACTTCCTGACCCATGGACACGGAGGCCAGCGACGTCTTGCCCCAGCGCTCCAGGCGGTACACCTTGCCGGGCGATTCGTGCGGCAGCGACCGAAGCCGAAGCGCAGCATGTAATCGTGCATGTTGACCTGGCCCACTTTCAGCCCGACCTGGATGGCGCCGATATTGCTGGATTTCGCGAGCACCGTGGCCATCGGGACCACCCACATGCCGGCGTGGGAATCGTGAATCGTGCGGCCGAACAGGGTGAGCTTGCCGCCGTTGCAGTTGATGGGGGATTCGGGACGCAGGTTGGTCGTTTCGAGCGCCGCCGAGAGGGTAATGACTTTGTACACCGAACCGGGCTCGAAAGGAACGCTGAAGGCGTGGTTCATGCGGGGCTTGGGATCCTGCCCGCGCTCCACCGGGATATTGGGGTCAAAGGTGGGATAGCTGGCCATGGCCAGGATGTCGCCGGTATCCGGTTTCATCACCACGACGCTGCCGGATGCTGCCTTGTAGCTGAGCACGGCGGCGGCGATTTCACGCTCGGCAACAAACTGGAGGCGCTCATCGAGGGTGAGACTCAGGGACGTGCCGGGTTTGGCGGGGTCGGTCTTTTGTGGCGCGATGCCGCGGCCGCGGACGTCGGTCAGCAGGCGGATGAGGCCGGGAGTGCCCCTGAGTTCGCTGTCGAGACCCTTCTCAATGCCGGCGTTGCCCTTCTCTTCGAAATCCACCGAGCCCAGCACGTGCGCCGCGAGGGTGCCGTTCGGGTAGTGACGCTGGCTCTCATTGGAGAGGCTGATCCAGTCGATGCTCGATTTCAGGCTGAGGAGGTTGTCGTACTCCTGCGGAGTGAGTTTGCGTTTGATGATGAGATAGCCGCGCTGTGCGTCGGCGGCCTGCTTGATCTTCAGGTAAAGTTCGGCGCGGTCCATGTGCAGCAGATAGCCGAGAAGATCGCTAGCCACGCCGACATCCACTTTCATGGGATTGATGAACACGGAGCGCGACACCAGACTCATCGCAAGCGGCCGGCCCTCGCGGTCGAAGATGGTGCCGCGCGGCGCCGGTATTTCCACTTTCACTTCCTGGATGGAGCGGGCCCTGACTGCGTACTCACTGTGGTGGACGATTTGCAGCGAGATCAAATTCTTGAGGATGGCCACGCCCCACACGAGGACGATGACTGCGAGACATGTAAGACGGCGCTCGACCATGGTGCACTGCGTGAACGGTTCACGCCTCCGGTTTCCTTACTTTGCCAACGCAACCGCGCCTTGGGGTTTGCCTTCCAGGTGGAAGACCTGGCCCGAGGACGGAGCCACTAGATTGTTCTCACGGGCAAGTTGATCCAACCGTGCCGGGCTGAGCAACTCGGCTTCCTGAAGGTCCAGGCCGCGGTGCTCTTCCGCCAGTCGCCGCGCTTCGACGTGCAGCGTTTCCAGTTTGTAACCGGCGATGGTGGTGGCGACGGACGGCGCAAATGCGCTGGTCAGCAGGACGGCCAGCACGCAGGCAGTGCCAATTGCGCTCCAGCAGGCTCCGCGGGACTTCGGGTCGGCCTCGCGGACGAGGCGCGAATTGTCGATACGCTTGTTGTAGAGGAAGAGATGCTCGTGCGGCAGTGCACGCAACTGAAAGGGATCGCGCACCGGGCGCATCCGATTGCTGCGGGTCGCGGCGTCCGTGCCCTGCGGGGCTCCCGCGGGGGCCTCGTTCTTTTTTAGAAATGCTGGTAACGTCGCCATGGTCTCTTGGTCACCTCCGGGCCCGCGCGGGGCTCAAATCATTTCCAGCGCGCGCAGTTTGGCGCTGCGCGATGCCGGGTTGGACGCACTCTCTTCGTCAGTCGGCTGCAACGGATGTTTGGTGAGGATTGTGACCCGCCCCGAATGTCCCAACGCTTTGAACTTTTCCTTAACCGCCCTGTCATCGCTGGACATGAAACTGATCACCACCATGCGCCCGCCGCTCTTCAGCAACCCCGGACCTGTTTCGAGCAACCGGTCCAATTCCTTAGGTTCGTCATTGACCGCCATTCGCAGCGCCATAAACGTCTTCGTGGCAGGGTGCAATCGGCCCGTCCTGGGCACGGCCCGCTCCACTACATCGGCCAGATGCAGTGTGCTCCGTAAGGGCCGTGCTCGGACGATTGCTCTGGCTATCTTCCGCGCCCTCCTTTCCTCGCCCAACTGAAAGATCAGATCGGCGAGTGTCTTTTCGTCGGTGTGATTGACAAGATCGGCTGCCGTCGTGCTTATGGTTTGATCCATTCGCATATCGAGCGGCCCATCTGACATGAACGAAAACCCTCTGTCCGGCGCCGTGAGCTGATACCGGCTGACACCCAGGTCCGCCAGCAGCCCGTCCACCTTCTCAAACCCCGCCTGCTCCACCGCTTCCGCCAGTGAGCCGAATCCGCCGTAATGAAAGCAGATCCGATCGGCCCAGGGGGCAGTGTTGGCACGCGCCATCTCTAGCGACTGCACATCGTGATCGTTGGCGATCACCGCGCCCGTGGTCAATTGCCGGGCGATCAAACCTGTGTGTCCGCCCAGACCTGCCGTGGCATCCAGATAGATGCCGCCCGGACGAATCGACAACAACTCGATGGACTCGACGGGCATCACTGGGATGTGCATACGGCATCACTTCAATCCTGCCCGCCGCAACTTGGCCCGGTCCGCCGCCGGCTTGGCCGTCGCCGCAAGCTTGCGCTCTTCGTAGATCGCCTGGTTCAAAACTTCAATGTGCCCACCAAAGGCGTACAAGTGCGCCGGCTGATCCTCCAGCCCCAACTCTCTACGCAGTTCGGTGGAGAAGAGAACCCGGCCCTGCGCGTCCATCTCGGTCTCGGCGCCCAGATCGGCCGCATTGAATGCCAGGTTTTCCGCCGCTTCGGGATCCTCGGAAAAGGTCTCCAGGAATTTTTCCGTTTGCTTCCAGAATACGATCGGGTACACTTGCGCTATGCGACGGTCAAGACTCGTCACAAAAAGCCGCTTGTCCTCGAATTTCTCCAAGTACTCTTTAAACGCGGCCGGAACCTTTATTCGACCCCTGTCGTCCATGCGGGCGGGGTACATGCCACGCGGAGGGTCGATTTCAAGCGCCTGATTGGGTCTTTCTTCCACTTTTGATCACCAATCTATCCACTTTTGGCCACAATCCATAGTATAGTGACGCTTCACGTTTTGCAAGCAGTTTTTTGCAGGATATTATTGATAGGAAAAGGGGTTAGGCGGCACACAACCAGAGCTACACTGATTGCGCAACACACTACCTATTGACGATAAGGGAAGATAAGGCGAAGAAGGTGTAAATGGGAGGAAAAGGGGCGAGCCGGGCTCGCCCCTGGGAAAAGCGACTACTGGATGGGAAGTTTGCTGCCGTTGCTGAAGCGGGTCTGTCCATCACCCGGGGCATTGACAGCGACGCTAAGCACCACGTCACTGCCGGTCGGGGCATCGGCCGGAATCTGGAAGGCCAGCTCGTACACGCCGAACAGATTGGGTGAAACGCGCGAGGTGACCACGCGAGCGCCGGCATTCTGCACGCCGACAATCACCTGGCCGAGGACAAGCGAATCGGCGCCGGGGACAGGAAGCGCACCAGTAACGATAGCCGGAGCCGCCGGCCCCATGCCAGTGACGAAGACGCGAACCACTTCGTCGCGCCGCGCGGGGTTCCGCAAGCTGACGAAGCTGCCATCGGGCCGGACGACCACGGCACGGCGAATACCGTCGGTCATGAAGGTTTCGAAGATACCGGGGGTGGCCGCCTGAACGGGGAAATTGACCGTGCCGACGCCGCCGCCAACATTAATGGTAATGGGGACGCTGCTGGCGGGCGCCGTTTCACAGGGAACCTGGAAGGTGAGCTGTTCCACGCCGTTGACGGTGCCCACGCTGTAAATGGGCGCGGCGACATTGTTCACGGTGACCGTGTCGGAAGCCAGGGTGGTGGCCCAGGGACCGAAGGCATTGGTATTGAGCACCAGGCCCTGTACGTTCGGCGCTAGTCCGGGAGCGATCACGGTGACCAGGCTGCACGGCGAAAGAGCGCCAATCCGCGTGGTCCCGCCGGCGTTATAGAAGCTACCGGAGGAGAGAGCCGGGCCAGGGGGAATGATGGTGAGAGTGAAAGTCTGTGAGATGTTTCCGACGATTGCGGAAACGGTCACGGTACCGGGAGTGGAACCAGCCTGGACGGTGATCTGCGCGCGACCGGCGGCATCGGTGAGCGCAGAGAGTGCGGAGAGGGTGGCCGTGCCGTTGGTGATCACGAAGCTTATCGGCTGGTTCGACAGGGGCTGGCCATTGGTGCCGACCACCTGCACCACCAGCGGCGCACCGAAGTTCTGTCCCGCCTGGGCAGTCTGCAAATCGCCGGATACCTTGGTGAGGGCGGAGATCAGAACCCTGGTGGAAAGGTTGAAGGTGGTAGAGATTCCATTGTTGCTGCCCGTGAGAGCCGCCCGGACGGTAACCTGTCCTGTCGCGTTGGGAGCGAAAGTGACTGTGGTTTGCGTCTGGCCCTGGGAATTGGTCGTGGTCAGAGCCTGGCTAAGCGCGGCCGCGCCGGGGGGAGAGACCGTCCAGGCGACGTTGGTGTTACCAATCGCCGCAGCGCCTGAGAGATCGGTGACTTTGACGACGAGCGGATCGGAGGACTTGCCGGGATCGACGCTCTGATTGTTCCCGCTGACGATGGCGACGCGACCGGGGGTGACGGGAGTAACGACGAGTTGGATGCCGTTGTACTGGTCGTACGCGATGGGATCGGTTAGAGGCTGGGAGGGAACGATGGATTGATCGAATTGGATGGGATCGAGTCCACCGATCAGCGCGCTGACGGGGCCTCGAGCGGCGACCGGACCGAAAACCGGGTAGCAGACGGCATCGCCGTTGGCATCGGTGAGGACGCTGCCGGGATCGGCGCCGGGGCCGGTAGCGCAACTGGCGGAGGGCTGCGTGGGATCAAGTATCCACGTCCCGCTGGCCGTCTTCACCTCGGGGCTCAGGATGCGCAACGAGACGTTGGGCACCGCCAGTCCGCGGCCATCGACGTGGACCCGGATGGGATCGGTGCCGATACTGCCGGCTGCTCCGGTCAGCGGCGTTCCAATGGGAGCATCGAGCCGCGAAAAGACGATCTGCACGTTAAAAAAGGCGTCGGAGAGCGCTTGGGTTCCCGTAAAATTGACACTGGCGCCATCCACCCAAGCGTTGATTACGCTTTGCAGAAACGGCTGCTGGGCGCTTCCGCCCTGGACGCCCTGGAATAACCTGGAGGCAGAGAGTCCATTGCTGTCGGTAAACGTAACGGTGTCGAACGCGGGAAGCGTGCCGATGGAAGACACCAGTTGCCAGTTGACGGTCTTGCCGGCGATGGGATTACCGCTAGCGTCGGTCACCTTGACAACCATTGGATAGAAGTAGGTGAATCTCTTGAAGGAGCAACTGGGGCAGATCATCTGGCCGTTACCGGAGATGACCTCCACCTTTGCCGCAACGGCCTGCGCGGACGCGGTAGGCGCAAATAGGATCGCAAGTACAAATGCGGTGATTAACGTAGTTTTAAGTCTGTCCAAGACTACCTCCTCGTTCACGTGGGAACATGGTTGGAATTTGAATGGACGCGGGAGAACTCCAGTTTAGCACTTCCCGCAATCTTATTGTGACAAAAAAAAGGGGAGAGCCGAAGCTCCCCCCTTAAGTTAAATCGACTTCTTTTTTCCCTTAGCGACCGCCGTTTTCGGACGTAGTCGTGTTGGCGTTGCCGCGGGCGCCGGTGCCCGGATCGTTCAGGACAACCGCCAGGTAACCCATGGCGAGATTACGTGCACCAACATCGCTGATGAACGCAAAGCCGTGAGCGAACTGGAAGTTGCAAACTGCGAACATGTAGCCCTGGAAGTTCGGGGCGATGGCCTGCAGAGTGTTGACCCAAACCGTGCCGCCGGCGATGGTCGGTGTGTCTACCGCGGGCGAAGGAACAAGCGGTGCGGCGGTGGTGCCGCCGTAGAAGGTCAGCTTGCAACTGCCGGACTGTGCGCCAGTGGCATTGCTGCCAGTGGTGTACGAATCAAGCGAGGTATTCGCAATCGTCAAACCGGTGTCGAAGCCGGCCTGATTGGTGATGTACGGATACAGCAAGATGGTACGGCAGATCTGAATGGTTAGGAGAGTCCTGGCCGCGCTGGAATCACCAGCGAAGCGCGGAATCGCCAGGGTGCTGGACGCCACGCCGGACGTTGCGGTCGGGGCGTAGCTGAGGTTGACCGTGGAAACTCCCGGTAGCGGAGCGTTCTGGGCGACGTTGGCGGTGTAGGTGACGTAAACCGCGAACTTCAAGCTTTCATTCGTGTTCGCGTTGCTGTTCACCACTTCCCATACCGCGGAACCAGTTCCGGCAGCGAGGGAGACTTCAGCGATCGGTACGTTGCCGCCGTTCGGACCGTTGTCCGTGGCGGTGACGGCCGGGAAGAAGCCGGAGACGCCGGCGTTGCCGTCGCTGGTGCTCTCACCATTGACGAGCTGGGCGTAACCAGTATAGGCGCCGGTAGCGGGGGTGGCGTTGCCTGCGCTTCCGCCGATGATGGCGGGGGCAGTCCAGGGGGAGGCGCCGTTGTTAACGTTCGCAGTCGACACGAAGATGCGCGCGCCGGCAGGAATGTTATTGAAGGTCGCCTTCAGACGGGTTCCGAAATCGGCCAACCCAGCGATCTGCGTGCCGCTGATCGGGTAGATGAAGTTCGATTCGGAGTTGTAGATCGAGCCGGGGACGTTCTGGGCGGGGCTGGGATCGCTCCTCTGGCCGGCATATAGGGTGTTCTGGCTGGCCAGCGTAGCATTAACCCTGGTCTTGAACGCGGTACCAAAGTTCTCTGAGAAGGTGAGAATGCTGATCGCAGTCTTGGTCTGGGTGCTGCACTGGTTCTGCGTGGAGCTGCCGGCGCTGGCGGTGAGGCCATTGCTGACGTAGCCGACGTTGGGAGCCGAGTTCGAGATTGACAGCGAGGTGGCGCCAGAGATCGAGATCGACGCCTGAACCGGCGAAGCGCCCGAAGCGGAACCGCCAGCCAGGGGCTGAGCGTTGACGCGTACGTTGGTGACGCGGTAAACGCGCGAACCGGTAGTGGTCGGGGGCAGAACGGGAACGCCGAAGAACGTCACGGAGTTGCCGTTGACTACGCCCTGATACACGTTCGGAGCATACACGCCGGCGCTGGTAACGGCCGTGTTGAAGGTGGCCCCAGCAGTGCCGTCCACAAACGCCGCACAACCCGTCAGCGGGGTGGTGCAGAGCTTCTGGCCGAGCGACGGACCGTAGCCCGGAAGACCGGAACCCGGCTCATCGATGAGCAACAGGGCTTCCGATGTGTTGCTCGAACCCTGGATCGTCGATGTCCCAGAGATCGGCAACAGGCGGCTGGTCACTGTGGTGTTGTAAAACACCGTGATGTTGACCAACGGAATTTGGGAAGTCGGTGCCAGATACGCACCGCCGGTGCAACTGATGGTGATGTCACCAGTCTGTTCGGTGAAGCCTTCACCGCGCAGTGCCGGGGTGACGGTGACGTTGGTGTTGCAGGTCAACTGTGTCTGACCGGTTCCACCAACCTGCGCGCTGGCCAGCCCTGTAAACAGGGCGAGCACGGCGAGCGCAGTAATTACTCTGCGGAAATTTACCATTTGCTTTTCCTTCTCCTTGTGAATTGCGAATTGAATCGGTCGAAGTTCACTTTCAACCTGAGCCTCAAACTTGAAGTCTCAAAATCTGTTCAGCCAACCTAGGGAACTTCTCCGTGTCGGGCGGAGAGTCGTTTTCCGAAAGCCGTTACGGCCATCGGGCCTTACTGAAAACCTTACCTGCGGCACATGATCGTTATTTCTTATGTCTTCTGTGCTCGACAGGTGCAAAAACAAAATTGCCATTGAACCGGACGCGGTAAAGATATTGATAGCTGATTGCCCGCAGCATGTCAAGAGAAATCCTTCCCTTTCAACGCGCAGCGGCGTGGCAGCCAGCGAAGTTCCGATGTAAAACGATGCTCGCTCGATTTAAACACGTTACATGCCCCGCCGTCAACAGT
>JAPKZC010000351.1:0-3668 GCA_026394025.1 Candidatus Solibacter sp. | reverse complement strand
CAATTTTTCTCATCACTGTAACGCTACCAACACCGAATTGCTCTGCTGCCCCCCGACTTTGAGGGTAAGGGGGATACCTAGTCCCGGAGGCGTGCCGGCCGGGACCGTCACGTTCACCTGATAGAGCCCGATAAACCCGGGCGCCAGTCCGGCAAAAGATGTGGGAAGCTCGGTCCCATTCAACAACACCGTCACCGGGGCGCTCGTCCGTGAGTATTGACCGCTCTGTGTCACCGCGCCCAGCCCTGTGGCAAAAATAACCAGCGACTGTCCCCTCGGTAGAGGATTGGATGGTCCGACGAGATTGAAACTCTGGTCCGTAATCGCCCCAATCGGCGGGTTTCCTATCAAGAAGATCCCAGGAGCCACCGCCGAAACCGTCACAGCCTGTTGTGACGATCCGTACACCGACTGAACTCGTATAGAGTGCACGCCTGGTGCCATTGTCAGGGGCACTTCCGCATTGATCTGAAACGGCGTGGTAAACAGCAGGCGCATGGCAGTGCCATCCATATCGACCGTAGTAGGCTTTCCCGCACCGGAAAGGCCGGTGCCAAAGATGGAAACTACCCCACCAGGTGCGATTCCGGGGGTGAAGGTGGCCCCGTTAACGACGGAGGCCGCCGTGAAACTGACGGTTTGGGGTGACAGCGCGAGGTAGAACTGGGGGCGGGCACCCCGGTACGTTGCGGGGGCGCTACCCGAAAGGTCGGTGCGCGACCCGCCGGGCGCCAGGTCGGTGAGTTGAGCGCCCCACGCATGCCCGGTTCCGATCTGGATTTGGTACGCCGGCTGGGCGCCATCGCAGGCCGTCAAACGGGAGAGCAGCGGGCCCGCGGCGGGCGGATTGCCCGCCGAATCCACGGAATCGAAGAGCTCGAAGGGTTGCCCGCAGGTTCCAGCCGCGGAAGTGATGTCCGTCGCCAGGGCTTGGAGCAGCGCGGCGGGCTGGGAGAGCGCGGCTACCAGGAAGCGGGTGGAGAGGGGGCTGCGCAGGGCGAAGCGGGCAACGCTGCGCACTGCGGCCTTCCAGGCGCCGCCGGCGGCGTTGAAGCCGCTCAGATAATCGGTCAGGCTGGTGCGGGCAAACAGCGGGCTGGGATCCTGAATCGCGATGGAGCCATCGGCGCCGATGCCGGTGGCCACCACGAAGTGGCCGCCCGCGGGGACGCCGTTAAGGGACATGGCGAGCGAGAGCAGCACCGGAGAGCCTTGCGCCAGGAAATCGGCGATGGCGGCGGGAGTGGCTGCAACCACCTCCACATCGGCGGCGCCAGTGAATTCGGCGGCGCGCCAGAGATTGACCACCTGCTCCGCGGTGGCGGAGGCGGCCAGGAAGCCGTCACAGACCTGGATCCCGTGGGCGTCGGTGGGGCAGTAGGCCGTGAGGAACTGATTGAGCGCCGGCGGGTCGGCGGAACCGTTGGGTACACCTAGTTCACCGCGGTTCTGGTGGTAGCGGAGAATCGCGGCCACGGCGGTCAACAGGGCGCCTTTTTGGCCGATGCTGGCCGATCCGCCGCCTAGTTTGAGGTCGCCGCTCTGCTGGAATTTGGGGAAATTGGCGAGCCCGGAGGCGGCGGACAGGAGGTTGAAAGTCACCGGTCTGAATGCTACCGCCGGCGCATCGGCGCGCACCAGGGTAACGCCTTCGGAGCCGGGCAGTCGAACCAGCGTCTCGGCTTGGCCATTGGCATCGGTGACCGCGGTGGCGATGGAAAGCTGCACCCCGCTGGACGACGCTTCAAAGGTCACCGCGGCGCCCACCACGGGGTCGCCGGCGGTATCGCGCAAGGCAACCCGCAGCGCCACGGGCAGCACCGCACCGGGGGGGCCGGTCTGGTTGTCGCCTTGCACTATGACGATGGGCACGCGGTTATCGTTGAAGCCGCGCACCGTGAGGGTACCGTTGGCCGTGGCGGTTCCTTTGGTATCGGTCGCCTTGAGCGCCATGGTGCCGCTCTTGGTGGAGAGCGGGATGAACATGTCCCACGAATAGGCGCCATTGGCGGTGGTCACGGTGAAATCGGGTTGGTTCGCCACCTTGACGACAATCGTGCTGTGATTGGGGAAACCCACGATGGCGAAGCGCGCGCGGCTGCCCGCCGACAAGGTAGCCGGCGACACGATGAGGCCCGGAGTCTTGGCCGCCGCATGTTCCTTGGCAGCGCTATCGCCGGGGGACCAGGTCATGTTGCCGCCTTCGAAGTTCTGCTGGTGCACGCCTGCGGTGACGAACTCGTCGCTAGTGGGCATCCCGTAATCCCCGCCCGGCCCGCCGAGGGTGTTGTACCGCATCAGAATCAGCCCGCTGACGAAATACGTTTGCGGACTGCGCGGTCCGGCAGTGGCGTTGTAGATGGCGCCACCAGCGAACCCCTGCGCCACCCCGGAATTGGCGCCGAACGTGGAGAAGACGGTCGGGTCGGAGACCGGGACACCAGCCGCTCCGGCCTCATACCCTAGCAGTCCCCACTTGGTGAGAATTCCGCCGCTGACCAGGCGCACGGGATTGCCTGCGAGCGCCGCGCCGCTTTCAAAACGCTGCGTGCCGCCCGCGCTGAGATCGCTCACCGGATAGCCCAGCGAACCGCTCGCGCCGCCCATCGACTGCCAGACGGCAAGTACCGCCCCCCCCACCACGTAGGCGGTGCCGACCTTGTCCGACTGCGCCAGGATGTAAGTTGCGGCCGAGGCGTCGTCCGCCTGCACCATCTGTATGTACCCGCTGCCAACCCGCACCGCCGGGCTGGGAATGGGGGGCTGCACGGAGATCCTGTTGCGCGTCAGGGCATCTTTGAACGATTGCTGCACCACGGGCGGTGCGCCATCGCCTACCTGGCAGCAGGGCGAGATCACAATCACGTTTACCTTCTGGCTGGCCTTGCCTTCGCTGGCCGCCGTCAAGCTGGCCGCCCCGCCGCCTACCGCCTTCACCACCGCCGTGCCGTTTTTGGTGGCGGTGATGGTAACCACGCGGCTGTTGGTGGTGCTCCAGGATACCGGCCGGTCGATGAGCGGCTCGCCCGTGGGGCTGGTGGGCGTGGCGGTCAGGGTGACGCTTTGTCCCAGATTGAGCGTCAGGGTGCTGCCCAGAGGAACGCCGCCGAGTTGCACGCTGGAAACCGGCGGCCGGATGACGGGGCCGCCGCCACCGGGCGTATATTGCAGCACGCCGCCTTCGAAAACCTGGCGATGGTCGCCATTGGAGAGGACCGTTTCTTGCGTGGTTGGCAGGCCAAGGCTGCCGGCGGGACCGTTGGAACTCACGTACAAGCCATAGATGGGCTGCATTACGGTGAAGAGCCCGCGATTGATCCCGGACGTAACGGAGTAGATCGCGCCGTTGGCGTACGCCTGCATGGTGGCGGCGGTGCCGGTAGTGGCGGGCGGAACGATGAACGCCGTGATGGCGGTCTCCACATCCACCGGGCGCCCCAGTCCGGTGATGCCGCCGCGCGCTGTCCACTCGGTGTAGAAGAGGATCGTGGTGCTGTTGGCAAGGTTGCGGATGGTGAAATTCTGCCCGGTGATGAGGGGCGCCCGGTAGGCGAATAGCGCATAGCTCTTATCGAAGACGTCCCAGGTGCAGGAATTGGCGGAATCGACAGGGGGGCACTGGAGTGTGTCGTAGAGTGGCAATCCCGCCACGCCGGCGCCGACCGTGG
>JAPKZC010000090.1 GCA_026394025.1 Candidatus Solibacter sp. | reverse complement strand
GCTTCAAATCGCCGGCGGAGATTTCGTTGGTGGGGTCGATATAGTCAGGAAGATACTTCGCGTTCTGCTGAACGGAGATCCCCGCAAGATCGTGAAGCATGAAATAACCCCACAGGCGGGAATTCACCTTGTGATAATTGTTCACAAAGTCCAGCGTCCCCAGGGTCACCGCCAGACAGAGCAGGCCAAGTATTGGATAGAACGCGCGGACGAGGGTGCGCTTTCTAAGGTAGGCGTCAAGCCGGGGCAGCCGCTGAGGAACGAGCAGCGCCAGTTCGAGCATGCACAACGCGAGTAGCGGGGGAGCGGCGGCGATTCCATTGTGCCGGTAACCGGCTGCAAGAAAGAGGCAGAGGACGGCGATTCCCAAAGGCCACACACGGCGGCGATAGGGCGCGTAAAGCATCGCGGCAAGCGAGGCAAGGAGGAACGCCTGCATTCCAACGTCCTTCCAGATCGTGCCCAGAGTGCAGTAAGTGGGAGGCCAGGAGCCGGCCAGCAGCACGAACACAACCTGCCACAAGGGTCGCGCAACCACCACGAATGCGAGGAGAGCCAGGGCGTACCAGAAGACCGCGTTTTGGAGAACCAGCATGCCGGCCGGTCCAGGCAGTACCCTGTCGGTAGCCGACCAGATGTAGTCCATGACCGGGGGGTATAGGTTGTCGTTGACTCCGTTACGGGCCTGGCCTAACTGGATCACGGAATCGGGCGACATGTACCCGGGATAATACACAGTGATAGTGAATGCAGCGCATAGCAACGCCACATAAAAAACCAGGTAGAGCCGCACATGTGAGCCGGCTTTGCGCAGATCCAACGCTTGCATAGTTTTCCGGCTGCGTCGAGGGGACGCCTATACCGTTGCCTTCCATAGGAAAGTGCTTGCTTCCGGTAGGGTAGCAGTCGAAGTACCAGTGTAGATGCCCGGTAGTCGCGAAATCAACCTGCGCAACTAGTTGCGATAACCGACCTCCCGGTCTGTGCGGCATCGGGAAGAAGCACCGGGAAGTGCCGGTCTCAAACCAGGGGCTCCAAGGCTACGGCGCTCCGCAGCCGCACCTGCGAGGTTGGCTTTTGGAGGATTTGGAGCCCGTGCCGGCCGGGCTCGGAGCATGCCGGGGCCTTCACGGGAGTGAGGTATAGTAGGCTGTAGCCTGTCCGGAAGGCCATGAAAACTATCAGCGTCGTCACCCCTTGCTATAACGAGGAATCTAATGTCCGCGAGGTCTACGAACGGGTCAAGGCAGTTTTCGCCGATCTGCCCGAATACAGGTACGAGCACATTTTCATTGACAATGCTTCGAAGGACAGCACTCTTGCCATTCTGAAGGATATCGCGAGCCGGGACTCCCGGGCCAAGGTGATTGCGAATACGCGGAACTTCGGCCATCTGCGTTCCCCGATGCATGCAATGTTCCAGGCGTGCGGGGATGCCGTGGTTCTGCTGTTTTCAGATCTGCAAGATCCCCCCGAACTGCTTCGGCAGATGATCGGACATTGGGAGAAAGGCATTCCCGTAGTTCTCGCAATCAAGGAGACCAGCGACGAAAGCGGCCTGATGTTTTGGCTCCGAACCAAGTATTATCGCCTGGTCAACCGTCTCGCCAACCTGGAAACGTACGAGAACTTCACGGGATTTGGGCTGTATGACCGCCGCGTGATTGAGATCGTCAGGTCCTTCAACGACCCCTATCCCTACTTCCGCGGCATGATTGCGGAAATCGGCCTTCCCCACGTCAAACTTAGCTACAACCAGAAGCGGCGGCTGCGTGGGATCTCCAAGAACAACTTCTATACTCTGTATGACCTGGCGATGCTGGGGATTACAGGTTTCTCGAGAGTGCCGCTGCGCTTGCTCACATTTGTGGGGTTCGCCTGCTCGCTCTTGAGCATCGTTTTCTCCCTTGGCTATTTTGTGTATAAGCTTCTCTTCTGGGACAGGTTCTCAGTAGGGATTGCACCGCTCGTCACCGGCATTTTCTTTTTTGGTTCCGTTCAGTTGGTTTTTGTCGGCATTCTCGGCGAATATATCGGCGCCATACACACTCAAGTGTTGAACCGTCCATTGGTCATAGAGAGAGAGCGCATCAATTTCGAGTCCAGCCACCTGTCCCCTTGTGGCAACGGGCCGCCAGATTGAACTACCCGCCGCAGTTGAGGGCATTTGAGCCGGCATGGAGAAAGAGCTGCAAGAGAACTTTAAGGATGCTGAGAAGACAGTGAAAGTGGTCATATTGTGTGGCGGCCAAGGCACCAGGCTGAGAGACGAAACTGAGTTCAGGCCGAAACCGCTCGTTTCCGTGGGAGATCGGCCGATCCTATGGCACATCATGAAGTTGTTCTCTCATTCCGGCCTCCGCGACTTCGTGCTTTGCCTCGGGTACCGGGGCCACATGATCAAGGAGTACTTCCTCAATTATGAGGCGATGAACAACGATTTCACGATCTGCCTCGGACGGCAAAATGCGATCCGCTTTCATGGGGAGCACGCCGAACAGAACTTCCAGGTTTGTCTCGCCGATACGGGGCAGGAGACAATGACTGGCGGCCGGCTGAAGCGAGTTGCAGGGTACCTTGACTCGGATACTTTCATTCTGACCTATGGCGACGGGCTGGCGGATATCGACATTTCCGCCCTCCTGGAGTATCATCGTGCCCACGGCAAACTGGCGACCGTGACAACCGTACGCCCCGTATCGCGGTTCGGAGTGGTGGACATCGAAGCCGATGGCCATGTATCCCATTTCGCGGAAAAACCGAAATCGGACGGGTGGGCAAGCGCTGGCTTTTTTGTATTCGACCGCAAAGTTCTTGATTATCTCGAAGGTGAAGGTGACGATTGCGTGCTGGAACGTAGGCCCCTCGAGCGCCTGGCGAATGATGGCGAACTGATGGCGTACCGCCATGAGGGCTTCTTTTTTGCCATGGACACTTACCGGGAGTACCAATACTTGAACGAGTTGTGGGCAAAAGGCCAGGCACCGTGGAAGCTCTGGAAATGACCTCCTTCTGGCAGGATCGTCCTGTGCTGGTCACGGGGGGCAGCGGCCTCCTGGGCAGTTGGCTGGTTCGGAAGTTGCTCGCCGAGAGCGCATCGGTGACCTGCCTCTTACGCGACTGGGTACCTCAAAGCGAATTTGTTCGCGGGCGACTGATCGATCGCGTCAACGTTGTGCGCGGGGATGTCCGCGATCTGGCCGTGCTGGAACGAACTCTGGGGGAATACGAGATCGACTCCGTATTTCATCTGGCGGCACAGACGATCATTGGTATTGCCAATCGAAATCCGATTTCCACATTTGAAACCAACGTGCAGGGGACGTGGGCGCTCCTGGAGGCCTGCCGGCGCAGCCCGGCTGTCAAACAAGTTGTTGTGGCATCGTCCGATAAGGCGTACGGTGACAGTGACGTCCTGCCCTATGACGAGCGCACGCCATTAGCTGGCCGCCATCCTTATGACGTGAGTAAGTCTTGTGCCGACTTAATCGCGCAGACATACCACGAGACGTACAACCTGCCCGTAATCGTGACTCGATGCGGGAACTTCTACGGTGGCGGAGACTTGAACTGGAATCGGATTGTGCCCGGTACAATTCGGTCCGCACTTCGGGAACAGCCGCCCGTCATCCGCTCGGACGGGAAATATGTCCGGGACTATTTTTATGTGGAGGACGGTGCGGCGGCTTATATGCTGCTGGCGGAACGGCTGGCTACATGCCCCCACCTGGCAGGCCAGGCATTTAACTTCTCCAATGAAACTCAAGTGACTGTGCTGGAATTAGTAGAGCGCATCTTGGCTGCCATGGGGTCCAAGGTTAAGCCCGATGTCCGCAGCGGAGCCAGCAACGAGATACGCGCCCAGCACCTGAGTGCTGCCAAGGCACGGGATGTGCTGGGATGGAAACCACAGTTCAACCTGGATCAAGGTCTGGCTTTGACCATAGATTGGTATCGGGAGTTCTTCAGTCATGGGTAATACGGCCGATCGTCTTCGGGCGGAGGTGCTCGAATTAGTGCGCGAGTATCATGAAGCGGCTTTTACTCAGCAGGAGTTCGTGCCCGGCCGGTCCCCGGTGCCATGTGCCGGCCGCGTTTTCGACGCCGAGGAGTTGGTGCACCTGGTCGATTGTTCCCTGGATTTCTGGCTGACTACCGGGCGCTTTAGTTCCAGATTCGAGCATGAGTTCGCACGCTTTTTCGGGCGGCGCGAGGCAATCCTGGTGAACTCCGGGTCGTCGGCTGATCTGCTGGCCCTATCCTGCCTGACCTCTCCCAAACTTGGCGACCGGGCTTTGAGACCCGGTGACGAGGTGATTACGGTTGCCGCTGGTTTTCCCACAACCGTCAACCCGATCATCCAGAACCGCCTGGTCCCGGTATTCGTTGACGTCACTGTGCCCACGTACAATGTCGATGTCCGCCAGCTTGAAGAGGCCCGCTCCGACAGGACGCGCGCCGTCATGTTGGCGCACACGC
This sequence comes from Candidatus Solibacter sp., assembly GCA_026394025.1. Lineage (GTDB taxonomy): Bacteria > Acidobacteriota > Terriglobia > Bryobacterales > Bryobacteraceae > Solibacter. The sequence goes on along the minus strand of JAPKZC010000090.1, from coordinate 3,926 downwards.
TTGGAAATCCATTCGATCTTGCAGCGGTGATGGAGTTCGTCCGCCGTTATGACCTTTGGCTGGTCGAAGACTGCTGTGACGCTGTTGGAAGCCTGTACCAGGGGAAGCAAGTGGGCACCTTTGGCGACCTGGCCACCGTCAGTTTCTATCCGGCGCATCACATGACCATGGGAGAAGGGGGCTGCGTGCTGACCGACAGGCCCCTGCTGCGCACGCTGGTGGAATCGTTTCGGGACTGGGGCCGAGACTGCTGGTGCCAGCCCGGCAGAGATAACACCTGTGGCAAGCGGTTTGACTGGCAGTTGGGCGACTTGTCTTGCGGATACGATCACAAGTACACATACTCGCATATCGGGTACAACTTGAAACTTACGGACATGCAAGCCGCCGTGGGAGTGGCGCAGTTGCAGAAGTTGCCGGGTTTCCTCTCCGCGCGCCGGGCCAATTTCAGACTGCTGCATGAGGGCCTCGGGGATTTGCAGGATATCTTTGTCCTCCCGGAAGCGACGGCTGGATCCGAACCGAGCTGGTTCGGCTTCCCGATCGCGGTTCGGCCGGACGCCCCTTTCACCCGGGATGAAGTTACGCGGCATCTTGAGAACAACATGATTGCCACGCGCCTGCTGTTTGGCGGCAACCTGATCCGCCAGCCGGCTTACCGGGATGTGGCCAAGCGAGTCGTGGGAGATCTCGGGAATTCCGACTTCGTGATGAACCAGGTGTTCTGGATTGGCGTCTACCCGGGGCTCACCCGTGCGCACATTGATCATGTTCTCTCGGTCCTCCACGGTTTGGCGCATCACTCGCGTACGTCTGCGCGTTGAGTATGCTATCGGGCCGTGCGCAGAATCGCTTCCCGCAACCAAACGGTTTCCCGCAGTCTGGGCCGGTCCCGCGCGAACTTCGTCGACGGATCTTTTCGCCGCCTGGGAACCGGTTCCCCTGTAATCTGTACTCCAAGGCCGGGACCAAGAGCCGCCGAAATAGGTTGGATCGCTGTTTAGGTGGCAGGTCCTGCTGTCTCTCTAGGTTTCTCTTCCAGAAGTTCGGAAGTAATCCCAAAGATGCGGCAGCGGACCCGCCGCCACGAGTCGCCACGGATTTATCGATTTGGCCGCACCGGCCGGCTGACGGCACTCGGAAACTGGTCGGATGCAGACCCTGCGGGACAAGACGGCTATCATCCTCCCGCAGCGCAGATTGGAGCCGCCCACGTAATGTGGGCAAGCGGATCTCGACAGGCCAGGAGTCCCGCCCTACCCCGCTTCCACGGGGGCCAGGTGGAGTGCTTCGAGCAGGCCTTTCCACTTGCGCATCACCAGTTCCAGCAGATTCAGGGCGAGCGCCAAAGCCAACAGACCGGGCCACAATTCCATATTTGCCGGAATGCTGCGCCCCGCAGCGTCGAAGGCGTCGCCGGCCTTCACCCCGTAGCGTCCGCCGGTGGAGGCCGCGATCTGGCGCAGCAACTGCTCGTTGTTGCCGTACTCCTCGATCTCGTCTTCTTGCCGGTAGAAGCCCACTTCCGGGAAGGCGCGCGAATCCACCAGGGGCCGCACCCTGAAGAGTCCCTGATTCTGCCCGATCCCCAAGCGCCCGCGATAGTGGCCCGCCGCCACCTTGCCCATCTTCAACGGCGCATGGAAGCCGTCCGGACCCATCACGAAAACATCCGGCGTTCGGGCCGGCTCCTCAATGTTGCGCGAGAGGTGGTAATCCACCACCAGTTCGTCGCTGGCGCGGTCGAAATCCGCCGTGGTTTCGCTCTGCGTCGCGTGCGGCAGCAGGTCGCGGAAAATGTTGGCCCACAGCTTGTCGAAGCCCGGCCATTGCAGCCAGTTGGCGGCCCAGCGGTTCTTGGCGTCGCTGGTGAACACCGCCGCGCGGCCCAGCCCGTACTGCCAGCGGACCAGCAGCGGGTCCTCGCGGTCCGCCATCAGAATGGTATCGGAGGTGGGCCGCGAAAGAAAGCGCACGTAGCCTTTCAACTGCGGCGCGCTCTCCATGCCCACGCCATCCAGAATCTCCGCCTGCTTGATCACCTTTACCGTGACCGCCTTCTCCACCGCCGTCAAGCCGGTGTGCTCTTCCACGTCGCGCAGCAGGATCTGTTCCAGGCCGGAGGGGTCGTTCAGGAAGTACGATTTGCCGTTGGAGTTCGCCGCCACCTTCTCCAGAAACGCGCGATTGACGTCCTGCCCCAGACCGACAGTGGAAATGGTCACACGATTCACCAGCGCTTCCTTGGTGAGGTTCATACTGTCGCCCTCTTCGGAAATGCCGTCGGTCAGCAGAACGATGTGCCGGTACATCGCCGTTTGCGGCAGGATGCGCTGATATGCCTCGGTGAGCGCCGGGGCGATCTGGGTCCCGCCATCCGGCGTGATGCCGGAGACGATCTTCTTAATGTAGGCGCGATCCTCCGCCCGGCGGATGGGCACCGCCCACTGGAACGAGTTGTCGAAGATCAGTACGCCCACCGAATCGATGGCCCGCAGGTTCTCGATCACGCCGACGGCCGCGAGGCGCGCCAGTTCGATCTTGCGCCCTTCCATGGACGAGGATTTATCGAGGATCAGCACTACCGCCGTGCCTTCGGGCGAGCGCGGCGGCGCCAGCTTCGCGGGCAAGGTGCGCTCCAGCGCGTCCTCGGGCTTACCCTTCTTATCCACGTAAGTATTGTGCTCGCCAGAGATCCAGACCAATCCGCCGCCCTTTTTCACGTAGTCTTCGAGCGATGCCTGGGCGGTAGCGGGAATCGATTCCATGTTCCAGTTGTTGATCACCACCAGTTGGAAATCGTCGATCTTGGGCGGTACTCCGCCCGGCGCCTGCTGCACTTCGAACTGGTTGGCATGCAGGGCGCGGATGATGTGCTCTTCGCTGGAGGCCGGGTCGCGCGAAACCAGGAGCACCCGCGGGCTGCGCAGCGTCACCGAATTTTCGAAACGCGCCTCGCCCAGACCCCCGGCCGTGACTTTGCCGGCCAACGCGACCGCGCCCACCGCATTGATGCTGGCCTGTAGCCGCAGGCGATTCACGCCGGCAGCCAGCTCCACGTCGCTGGCGCCGATGATCTTGCCTTCAGCCGTCAACTCCAAGCGGGCGTGCGCCGCGCCTGGCGCTTCCACCGCCACATCAATCGGGAAGCGCTCGCCGGAGAACACCTGCCCCGGCACGGTCACGCTCTCCAGGCGCAGTCCCGGCTTGGGCCGCCCCGCCAGGGCCACGGTATCGATGGGTATGCCCAATTGCCGCGCCTGCCAAATGGCGCGCGCCACGGAGCCCAGATTCTCATGGCCGTCTGAGATCAGCAACAGGCGCGGCACCATGCCGGCGGGCAGCGCAGCCGCGCCGTCGCGGATGGCGTACTCCAGATTCGTCCCGCGGCCCGCGGCGCCGGCGGTATGGCGGAGGCGCCAGCCGTCCTTGGATTTCTCTTCGAGCGAGACCGCGCGCGTGGCGCGCGCAAACGGGATAATGCGCGTCCAATGCCGCCCGTGCCCGCGTTCCACTTCGCCGGAGATGGCCGATTCCCGCGCCAGATCCTCCGGCGAGACACTGGCCGACGTGTCCGCCAGCACTACCACCGCAACCTTCGTCTGGTACACCACTACCCGCGGACCGCTCAGCGCGAGCACGCTGAAAACCGATGCCGCCGGGTTGACCCCGAGCGCCAGGCGCCGCGCCGTGTCGCGCCACTCCCACAACGCCCAGCCCAGCGGTAGCAAAAGCGCCAGCAATACCCACGCACGGTCGAAGCTCATCGCGCCCCCGGGAAGATTTCAACGCAGAGGCGCAGAGACGCAGAGATAAGCGCAGAGAAGAGCAAGAAAAAGGGATGCCGACGGAGCACGAAATACCCGCCAACTTTCGAACTAAGCCGATTGCGCCAACCCACGTTTCTCCGCTTCCCCTGTGTCGCC
>JAPKZC010000370.1:4135-5723 GCA_026394025.1 Candidatus Solibacter sp. | reverse complement strand
TTGGCCTTCTTGAGGGCCACCAGCCGGTCTCGTTCGGCTTGGGTCATCAGCAGTTGTCCTTCGTCCACCCTCCAGGCTGGACCCTGTCAATAGGACATTTCTACTTTGCCCAAATAGGACATTACTACTTTGCTGCGACAGGCGACAGGAAAGTGAGAGGAATGGATTGGTCGGGTTACCATATCAGATAGATGATCCGAACTTGGCTGGCGCTGGCGGTCCTCTGTGCCGGGACAGCCAGTGGTGCAGGGCCTTCCTACACCGCGGCCGGCATCGTCAACGCTTCGAGTTTCGCGCCTGGGCCGTTCGCGCCGGGTTCCGTCATCTCAATATTCGGAACAAGCCTGGCACGGTCCACGCACGCACTGGTGGATGACGACCTGGTTGCCTGCCCAGCCTCGCGGGCGGGGCGCTGCCTCCCCACGGAGATGAACTACGTCCGGGTTTACGTGCAGGGCCTCACACCTGTACCACTGCTGTTCGTTTCCGGGACGCAGATTAATTTCATCATGTCCAGCGTGGAACGCGCGGGTCCGGTAACGGTCCGTGTGGTGAATGAAGGCATCACGGGTCCGGAGATTACGGTCACCTTGGTGGATGCGGCGCCGGCGCTGTTTTCCATGGCGGGCGGGTTTGTTATCGCCACTGACGCGAAAGGCAAGTTGCTGACGGCGGATGCCCCGGCGCACGCGCGAGACACGGTGGTGGTCTACGTCACCGGTTTGGGGCAGACTTCACCCAACCCGGCGGTGGGAGAGATCCCCAACTACGCGGCCACCATGTTAGCTCTTGCATCGCTGAAGGTGACGTTAGACGGGAAGGCGGTGGCGCCGTGGGACGTCAAATACGCCGGAGTGACACCGTTGTCGGGCGGGCTGTATCAGATCAATCTCTACCTGCCGGAGGGGACCGGAAACGACCCGGAGATCCAGGTTACGGCGGGGAATCCGACGTCGCAAACCGGGCTCAGGCTGCCGGTGCGCTGAGCGAACCCAGCAACTTTCCGGGCCTGCGGCGCGTTAAACCATATAGGCTAGAGGATAGGAGCGTTTCGGATGTCGATACGGCCACTGCTGGTAACTGTTTTCGCCGCCACGGGCCTGCTGTCCGCCCAGGAGGCAGCGTCCAGGCCGGCCGAGTTCACGGTTGAGACCGGGACCAAGGTGCCGCTGAGCCTGATCAACAGTGTCAGCACCAAGCACTCGGTGGAAGGCGACCGGGTTTACCTGCAGACGGTATTTCCGGTGCTGGCGAACGGGCGCATCGTGATTCCCGTGGGCAGTTATGTGGCCGGCACCGTGACCCAACTCAAGAAGCCGGGCCGGGTGAAGGGCCGGGGCGAACTCTACGTGCGCTTCGATTCGTTGACCCTGCCCAACGGCGTGACTCGGGATTTCCACGGCCGCATCGGCAGCATGGACGGCAATGCCAAGGATGAGTTGGACCGGGTGGAAGGCAAAGTGAAAAGTGAAGGCAATAAATCCGGCGATGCGAAATCGGTCGGCGAGGCGGCCGCGGCGGGCGCCAGCATCGGCGTGATCGCGGGCGGCGCGACGGGGCACTACGGCCTGGGTGCGGGAGTCGGCGC
>JAPKZC010000370.1:0-4124 GCA_026394025.1 Candidatus Solibacter sp. | reverse complement strand
GCGGCGGCGGGCATGATGGGCGTGTTGCTGTCGCGCGGTCCGGACGCGGTGCTGGCGCGGGGAAGCACACTGGAAATGGTTCTCGACCGGCCAATCAGTTTCACGGAAAACGAATTGAATTTCGGCAACCATCAGCCACCTCGCGGCGTCATGGCGGGAGCGCCGGACGCGGGCGCGGACAAGGGACGATCCACGCTTCCCCTGCCGCGGCGGCGGTAATACCAGCACAGGTCTTGGGGCTGAAGGACCTGCTTTCTGAGGCTCTCGCAAAGGCTGGAACACCACGCGGAGCTGCAAACCTGATTAGATGGACGGATGACCCCACGTACCGCTCTCCCTTCAGAACGTACGGGCCGCCGCGGCGTCTTTGTCACAACGGCCTTGCTGTGCGCCCTGCTTGGGTTGGCCTGGCAACTCCTGGTGGTGAATTCCCGGTACGGAGGTAACTGGACTGCACTGTTCTGTACGGGGTCGCAGTTCCAGGTGCCGCCGGCTCTCGCCGCCGAGAGCGTATACGTGTTCCCAAACAGCACCGGCTACGACGGACAGATGTACCACTACGTGGCCCATGACCCCCTGGCGCGCACGGATATCGGGCGCTACATGGATAATTCGCGGGCGCGATACCGGCGAATCCTGCTGCCCGCGACGGCTTACCTGCTGGCGTTTGGGCGACAGGCGAGTGTCGACTCCGCCTATATCGCAGCGAACCTGCTGTTTCTGTTTTTGGGCGCTTGGTGGCTGAGCCGGTACCTCGATTCAAGCGGACCGGAGCCGCGATTGGCGGTGCTGTTTGTTCTGGCGCCGGCGGCATTGATTTCGCTCGATCGGCTGACGGTGGACTTGACGTTCACGTCGCTGTGTATCGGGTTCGCACTGTATGTGCGGTTGAAGCAGGACGCGAACGCCTGGGCGGTACTGGCGCTGGCTTGCCTCGGCCGGGACACCGGGTTTGTGCTGGCCGCTGCCGCCTGTCTGGCGCTGGCAGTGGAGCGCCGGTTCGCAAAGGCGGCCGCGATCGCCACCGCTGTGATCCCAGCCGCTGCGTGGTATGGGTACGTGAATCTGAGGACGCCGGACTATTCGAACGAAGCGTTCCGGGGGCTCATTCCATTTAAGGGAATACTCGAGACGTTGCTCGATCCGATAACGTACCAGTTGAGCGGAACCGTCAACGCCGCACTGCGATGGCTGGACCGGTTGGAGTTGCTCGGGTTCGTGCTGGCCGTGCTGCTCGGCGCATGGCTTGTTCGGCGCAACGGTTTCGGTCCGATGGAGGCGGCGATTGTGCTGTGGAGCGTCACGGGGCTGTGCCTGCCGCGCGGTTTCTGGGAGGAGTGCGATGCGGGTGCTCGGGTGTTCACACCGCTGCTGATATACGTCATGCTGCTATCTGCTCCAACGGCGCGTTGGAAGGCCGTGGCGCCGTTGTTGATGGTGCTGCCGCGGGTCGCGTTGCAGGTTCTGTCTCCGTTGGCCGCGGCATTTGGGTTGCTAGGCCGTCAGTGACAGCGATTTCCACGCCCAGCGTGGACTGCGTTTCATTTTGGGCCGGGTAGGAATCTCTTAATGAAATTCGTGTCGAAGTTTCCCGCCTGGAAATCCGGGTCGGCGAGAATCCGCTGCTGCATGGGTATGGAGGTGTGGATGCCCTCCACGATAAACATGCTGAGCGCGCGCTGCATACGTTGGATGGCCTCCGCGCGATCGCTGCCGTACGTGATCAGCTTGGCGACCAGCGAATCGTAGAACGGCGGGATGACGCAGTCCGTGTAGGCCCGCGAGGGCACGAAAGTCTCGGGATTCTCTGCGTTGATGCGGCACTCGATGGAGTGGCCGCGTAATTCGACCGGGCCGGGAAGAATCTCGGAAAGGGTCTCACCCTGCGCGATGCGGATCTGGCTCTTGACGATGTCGATGCCGGTGACGAACTCGGTGACCGGGTGCTCCACCTGCACGCGGGCGTTGACTTCGATGAAGTACAACTTGCCGGCCTCATCCATCAGGAACTCCACCGTGCCGGCATTGGTGTACCCGGCCTGAGCGATGGCGTTGCGGAGGACGGCGGAGATTTCAGCGCGCTGCGCATCGGTAACGGCGGGCGAGGGCGATTCCTCCAGCAGTTTCTGATGGCGGCGCTGCACGCTGCATTCGCGCTCGCCCAGGATTTCCACGTTGCCGTGTTCATCGGCCAGGATTTGGAATTCAATGTGGCGGGGAGCGCCGATGTACTTCTCCAGGTAGACGTCGGGGGAACTGAAGGCGCTGCCGGCCTCGTGTTGAGCTTGGAGGAACAATGAGGGCAACTCGCCGGGGCCGTTGACAATGCGCATGCCGCGCCCGCCGCCTCCGGCGGAAGCCTTCAAGATCACTGGGTAGCCCACCTTGGCGGCGAGTTCCAGGCCTTCCTCGGGGGAGGTGAGCACGCCGGGTGAACCGGGCAGTATGGGGACGCCGAGCTCCCGCATGAAGGCGCGGGCGCGTTCCTTGACGCCCATCATGCGAATCACTTCCGGGCCGGGACCGATGAACTTGATTTGCGACGCCTCGCAGACTTCGGCGAAAGTAGCATTCTCGCTGAGGAAGCCGTAGCCGGGATGGATGGCGTCCACGCCGGTGATTTCGGCGGCGCTGATGATGGAAGGAATGTCCAGGTAGCTGCGCGCGCTCTTGGCGGGTCCGATGCAAATGGCCTGGTCGGCGAAGCGCACGTGGGAACTGTAGCGATCCGCCTCGGAGTAGACGGCGACGGTCTGAATTCCCAGGTCCTTGCAGGCGCAGATGACGCGAACGGCAATTTCGCCTCGATTGGCGATCAGGATCTTCTTAAACCGTACGGACGGCAAACAGAGCCTCCCCGTACTCCACCGGCTGCCCGTTCATGACCAGCTTGCTTTCGATGATGCCGCTGGTTTCGGACTCGATCTCGTTCATCAGCTTCATGCTCTCGATGATGCAGAGCACCTTGCCGGGCTGCACGCGCTCGCCGACGCGAACGAAGGGCGGGGCCTCGGGCGAGGCAGCCTCGTAGAAGGTTCCGACGATGGGGGACTTGACCAGCACGAGCGTGGGGTCTTGCGGCTGCTCGCCCTTCTCCTTGGGCGCTTCCATGGCGGAGTGTGGGGCGGTGGCGCCGGATGCGGGGGCGGACACGGCGGCGTACGAAGGCGCGGCGACTACGATCTCCTGTTGTTGGGCGAACGAAGCGCGGCGGATGCGCACGCGGTTGTCGCCGCGCTGCACTTCCAGTTCCGCGACGCCGGTTTCCGTCGCCAGGGCGATCAGTTCACGGATTTCATCGACTGTCATTAATGAATTAGCTTAACAGAGGTGCGGCAGGGCCTGCTTCGGCCTGGCCGTCCGCCGTCAAGGCGGACGTCAACCAAGCGATTGCGTCGGTCAGCGCCAACGGCGCCAACGGCGGTCTGTCCCGCATGGGCAGGCGGCCCGATTGACCGCCGCCCGCGGCCGTTTCTCCGTTGGGGCACTCGGGCGGCCGGGTAGTTTGAACACCGGCGCCAGAGTTGGCGTATACTCCTGAAGCATGCTGGAAGTGACAGGACTGCACAAGCGGTACGGGAACCTGGTGGCGGTGGAGGAGGTTTCTTTCGTCGCGCAACCGGGGGAAATGGTGGGGCTGTTGGGGCCAAACGGCGCCGGAAAGACCACCGCCGTTTCCATGATCGCCGGGTTGCTGGCCCCCGACCGGGGTGAGGTGCGAATCGACGGCGGTGTGGTGCGCGGGGAAACCGATCCGGTGAAACTGCGCCTGGGATTGGTGCCGCAGGAGGTGGCGCTGCACGACGAACTTCCGGCGCGCGAGAACCTGGCGCTGTTCGGCGCCATCTATGGCATGCACGGCGCGGCATTGGCGCGCGCCATCGAAGCGGCGTTTGACGTGGCGGGCTTGACCGACCGTGCCAAAGATCGCGTGGGCACCTTCAGCGGCGGCATGAAGCGGCGGCTGAACCTGGCGGCGGCGCTGCTGCACGCTCCGCAGATCCTGCTGTTGGATGAGCCCACCGTCGGGGTGGATCCGCAGAGCCGCAACCAGATCTTCTCCAGCCTGGAGGAACTCAAGCGGCAGGGGAAGACTCTGGTCTACACCACCCACTACATGGAAG
>JAPKZC010001025.1 GCA_026394025.1 Candidatus Solibacter sp. | reverse complement strand
GCGATACGGTGGAGAGCATTTTCATCCTGGACGACATTGTGGGCTTCATCAACGAGGAGCACTACCTGGAGTTCGCCCACCCCTACCTCAAGCGCATCTGCGATGCGTTTCCGGCGGACTGGGTCAAGATCTATCACAACGATGCGGAAGTGGATGCCTGTCTGGACCACATACCGGACGCAGGGTTCAACGTGCTGAATTGGGGCAAGCAGAAGCACATCAGCGAGGTAAAACGCCGGGTGGGCCACCGGATGTGCCTGATGGGGAACGTCAACCCGCTGGAGATCGCGGTGCGCGGCACCCCCGACGAAGTGAAGGACGAAACCCTGGAAGTGCTGGAGGCCGCCGGCGGCGAGGGAATCATTCTTTCGGTGGGCGGCGGAGTGAGTCCGGGGATGCCGCGCGAAAATATTCTGGCCATGCTGGAAGCGCTGGAAGAATTCAACGCAAAGCGCGCGGCCACCATGGCGGCCGTTTAACAGGGGGCAGCATGGTGGATTACGCCTTAATGAACCAGCACCTCTACGAGGGCAATGCCAAGGAAGTCGAGCAGATGACCAGGGATGCCCTGGCGGAGGGGCGCTCGGTTCAGGAAGTGATGAACGAAGGTCTGATCGCCGGCATGAGCGTGGTGGGCGAAGATTTCAAGCACAACGTGCTGTATGTTCCGGAAGTGCTGATAGCGGCGCGCGCCATGAAGGCCGGCATGGCGGTGCTGAAGCCGCTGCTCACCGCGAAGGACGGCTCCACCAATCCGGTGGGAGTTCTGCTGATGGGCACGGTGCGCGGCGACCTGCACGATATCGGCAAGAACCTGGTCTGCATGATGGCCGAGGGCGCCGGTTTCGAAGTGCACGATATCGGCGTGGACCAGAGCGTGGAGAAGTTCCTGGCGGCGGCCGCGAAATGCAACCCCACGATCGTTGGCATGAGCGCGCTACTGACCACCACGATGACGTACATGAAGACGGTGATCAACGGCTTCGAAGCGGCCGGACTGGGCCACATCAAGATGGCGGTGGGCGGGGCGCCGATCAGCCAGCCGTTTGCCAATGAGATCGGCGCCGCGCCGTCGATCTGTTTCTACGCCTCGCGGCGGAAAGTAGGGCGACTCCGCATGGCGACGTATAGGATTCTGTACTGGCAGGAGATTCCTTCGCAAATCAAGGCCGAGGACGACATGGACGACGTGACGGCGCCGATGCCCGACCGCTTCCAGGAACGGATCGACCTGATGGCGGCCAAGCGGGGGCTCCAGCAGGCGGACGAGTACCTTGCGCAGTGGAAGTGGAGTGAAGAGGAAGAACGCGAGGGCTCGGCGGCGGATGTGGCGGAAGCCGTGAGAGCGGAACTGGAGGCAGAGGCCGATTGGTAGCCGTCACCATCAACGGACAAACCACCCACGCGGCTGACGGCGCCTCGCTCTTCGATTGCGCTCAGGGGTTGGGTATACAGGTTCCCACTTCCTGCCAACAGCAGGGCAAGTGCAAGGAATGCATCGTTGAGGTGACGGAAGGCATTGACGGGCTTTCGGCACCCGCCGAGCAGGAGCGGCACCTCAAGGGCAATTTCCGACTGTCCTGCCAGGCGAGAGTCGCGGAGGCCGGAAACCGCTCCCTTACGGTCGCGGCTCTGCCAGCGCATCCGAGCCGCGACCGTGAGGGAGCGGTCGGCGCCATTATCCGCTGTCACACCATGCGGCGCGCCAACATGCGGATTGAGCGGCATGCGTTCGGGTTGCCGCTGGGCCGGCAGGCGGCGTTGGACCCGGCGGTGACGCGCGATGGCGAACGGATCCTCATCGATGGCGCAGAGATCGCCCGATCTACCGGACCAATCCACGGCATCGCGATGGATCTGGGGACCACCACAATCGTGCTCCGCCTGTTCGACCTGGCGAGCGGCGAGCAGATCGCCGACACATCGTTTGAAAATCCGCAGCGCTTCGGGGGAAGCGACGTGATGGCGCGCATCAGTTACGACGGCGAACACCGCGGGCTGTTGATGCGCACCCTGGCGGGATATCTGACGCGGGCGATCGAAGAACTCCCAGTCGACCCGCGCAGCATTTACGAAATGGTGGTAGTGGGCAACTCCACCATGCGCGATCTCTTCTTCGGCCAGAGCGTGTATTCCATCGGGCAGAGCCCGTACCGGTCGGTTACGGAACTTGAAATGGCGGAGGGCAAGCGGACCACAACCAGCCTGACGTCCACCGGCCGGCGCTGCCTGCTGCCGATCCATCCGCAGGCGCGGGTTTACGGAGCGCCCATTATCAGCGGACACGTGGGCGCGGACGCGGCGGCCTGCATGCTGGCGGTGGATATCGCGCACGAAGACCGCATTATCGCGGTGATGGACATCGGCACCAATACCGAGTTGATTCTGGGCAACAGGCATCGGATTCTGGCGGCATCCTGTCCGGCCGGCCCGGCCTTCGAAGGCGGGGCGATCGCGTGCGGCATGCCGGCACTGGATGGCGCGATTGAGGACGTGACGCTCGGGAGTGACGGCGGATTCCACCTTGGCGTGATCGGCGGCACGGCCCCGCAAGGCATCTGCGGGTCTGGCCTGGTGGATCTGATGAGTGAATTGCTGGATGGGCCGATTTGAGGACGCCGGATCGCGGATCACGCTGGACCGGACGAACGATATCTTCTTCCTGGAGGGCGACGTCAACGAGTTGGCGCAGGCCAAGGGGGCGAACGTCGCGGGCTTGCAGGTGGTGTGCAACGCGTACGGCATCGATTTCGACCAGATCGAAGTGTTCTACCTGGCGGGCGGGTTCGGACGGCACCTGAAGGTGGAAGCGTCGCGCCGTATCGGGCTGATTCCCGATCTGCCAGACTCGCGGATCGTACAGGTGGGCAACGCCGCCATTGAGGGCGCGTGCATCGCGCTGCTCTCGCGGTCCAAGCGCCGCGAATTGGAAGAGTTGGTGACGCGGGTGGAGCACTGCCGGCTGGAAACGCACGCGTCCTTCTTCGATTATTTTGTGGAGGGCTGCCAGTTCAAAGCGGTGGAATCGGCGAACGGGGTGGCGGGATGACGGAGTGGATTGAGGCCCATCCCGAGGTGACAGTGCAGACGGCGGAATATCAGCGGCTGCTGGGCTATCCGCCCGGCTACGCGATGGACGGACGAGCAAGGGAGCTGGTCGCGTGGGCGCGCGGGTGGTACGCCGAACACGGGCGTCCGTGGATCTATGCGCGCGAGACGGGAAGCATCGGAACGGACGGCGCCACAGTGGCTATCGAGGGAGTAGGGTTTCACAGCGAGGCGTTGCGCCGGCGCTTCGAACGGGCGGCGGCGGAGAGTGCCATCTTGGCCGCGGTCAGTGCAGGCCCGGAGATCGAGCAGGAAGCGCAGAGGCTCTGGCGAGAGGAAAAGCCCGACGAATACTACTTCCTGGAAGTGCTGGGCTCGGCGGTGGTAGAACGTTTGACCGCGATGACCGGTGAACGTTTGTGCGCCCAGGCGGAGGGCAGGGAGATGGCGGTGCTGCCGCACTACAGCCCGGGATATCCAGGATGGGATATCGCGGAACAACCGCGGTTGCTCGGCCTGTTGCGGGGGGCGGGACGCCTACCCGGGAATCTGGAGGCGTTGGGGAGCGGCGCCCTGCGTCCCAAGAAATCGCAGTTGGCGGTTTTCGGCCTGACGCGACAAACTGAGGGAGTGCGGCGGCTCACCGAAGTGCTGTCGTGCCAGAACTGTTCGCTACCTGCGTGTCAGTACCGCAGGATGACTGGAAAACCATGAAAGAGAAATTGCAGGATGTTGTCCGGCGTCGCCCGCTGTTGGGCGATGGCGCGATGGGCACGCAATTGATGCTGGCCGGCCTGGAGCAGGGGAACTGCGGCGAGGCATGGAACCTGACGCACCCGGAGCACGTGCTGGCCATCCAACGCCGCTATGCCGAGGCGGGCTCGGACTGCATCCTGACCAACACCTTCGGCGGCTCGCGCATCATGTTGAACCGCCATGGGCACGTCGGCAATGTCGAGGAGATCAACCAGGCCGCGGTGTCGATTGCGCGGGAAGCGTTCGGCGGCTGCGCCGGCTATGTGATCGGCGATATCGGCCCCTTCGGCGGCTTGATGGAGCCCTACGGCGATTTCACGGAAGCGCAGGTCCGCGAGGCTTTCGAGGAACAGGCGCGGGCCTTGGTGGATGCGGGCGCGGACGCGATCCTGATCGAAACCCAAACCTCGCTGGAGGAACTTACGCTCGGGATCGAAGCTGCGAAACAGGCGGGTGCGCCGTGCATCATCGGTTCCATGGCCTACGATGTTACGCTCGATGGCTCCACCTTCCGCACCATGATGGGGATCGACCCGGAGCGCGCGGCCGAATGTATGCAGGAGAGCGGCGCGGACATCGTAGCGTTGAACTGCGGCACCGGTATGGACATGGAGCGGGCTCGGCAAGCCGTGGTGCGCTATCGGCGCGTCACCAATCTGCCGCTGATGGCGCAGCCGAACGCGGGCCAACCCAAACTGGTGGAGATGAAAGTGATCTACGATGAGACTCCCGAACAGATGGTGCGGGGGGTGGCGCCGCTGCTGGCGGCGGGCGTGAATATTCTAGGCGCCTGCTGCGGCAGTTCGCCGGAGCACATACGCGCCTTCCGAACCGCGATGGACAAGTTCTTGACTGGCAGTGGAGCCCAACATGAAGACCAGGTTGTGTGACGTGAATGTGGCCGCCCGGGAGAAACTCCCCGAGCACACCGGCGACAAGAGCGGCATCGGCGTGCACTACGTGGATGCGTACATCAAGCCGATGAATCTGAAACTGACGGACGGGACCCCGGTAAAATGCAAGCGCAAGGGGTTGAAGATTGTCCTGTCGGCCGGTGGCAAGAAGGGCGAG
>JAPKZC010000189.1:5574-13860 GCA_026394025.1 Candidatus Solibacter sp. | reverse complement strand
CCTGCTGGAGAGCGAACTGTTCGGCCACGAAAAGGGCGCGTTCACCGGTGCCCAGTACCGCAAGAAGGGCAAGTTCGAGGTGGCCGACGGGGGTAGTGTCTTCCTGGACGAGATCAGCGACATCAGCCTGAAGACGCAGACCGACCTGTTGCGCGTGCTGCAAGAGAAGGAAATCGTGCGCGTGGGCGGCAACCAGCAAATCAAGGTGGATTTCCGGGCAATCGCCGCCACCAACAAGAATCTCGAAACGCTGGTCAAGAACGGCACCTTCCGCCCGGATCTTTACTACCGCCTGCACGTGTTTTGTATCGAGCTGCCGCCGCTGCGCGACCGCCGGGAAGACATACCGCTGTTGGTGGCCCACTTCCTGAACAAGTTCTGCATGGCAACCAGCCGGCCGGTGCCGCTACTCGCGCAGGAAGCCATCGAGGTGCTTATGCGCCACGATTGGCCGGGCAACGTGCGCGAGTTGGAGAACGCGGTGGAACGGGCGTTGGTGGTGGGCCGGGGCAATGAGATCCGTCCGGCCGATTTCTCATTCCAGTTTCAGGTGGACGAACCCAAGGGTGGCAAGACGCTGGACGACATCGAACGCATACTGCGCGAGACGCAGCACAACCTCTCCCGCGCGGCGCGGATCCTGGACATCGATCGCACCACGCTATATAACAAGCTGCGGCGCTACGGTCTGCGGTGAAACCGATCCACCTGATCCCGCTCGCCAACGGGGCCGGGCCGCTGGAGCCGGGCCTGGTGGTGCTGGAACATCTGGCGGCCACCCTGGCGCGCACGTTCCGCACGCCGTGCCGCATCCGGCCGGAGACGTTTGACGTCTCGTTCGCGCTGGACGTGGGGCGGCGCCAGTATTATTCGACCGCGATCCTCCAGCGTTTGGAACGAGCCTCGGACCCCGATGCGCGCATTCTTGGGGTGACGGCGTGCGATCTCTATGTCCCGGTGCTCACCTTCGTATTTGGCGAGGCGCAGTTGGATGGCAACTGCGCGGTGGTCTCCACGGCGCGGCTGCAAGAGGAGTTCTACGGCATGCCGCGGCGCGAAGAGCTGCATCGTGAACGCCTCGTGAAAGAGGCGGCGCACGAGTTGGGACACACTTTCGGGCTCCGCCACTGCGCGGATTGGCGGTGCGTGATGTCGTCCAGCCACGGCGTGGAGCGGCTGGACGTGAAGGGCGCGGATTTCTGCGCCAAATGCGCGAAAGCGGTGCTCAGTGACGGATACTGGTAGGGATTGACCAGGCAAAGCGCTCCGGCGCCTATCCGAGCCGCGACCGTTAGGAAGCGTTTTACACCCATGCCACAGCGTGTTCAGGTCCGGTTGCGGGGGATTGTCCAGGGCGTCGGGTTCCGGCCGTTCGTGTACAATCTGGCGCAGCGGTTGAACCTCGCGGGGTACGTTCTGAACGATTCCTCCGGCCTCGTCGCGGAGGTGGAAGGGCCGCACGCCGCGGTCGAGGCCTTCCTCAAAGCACTGGAGAACGAGCACCCTCCGCTGGCGTGGATTCAGGATCGCACGGTGACTTCCCTGCCCCTCACTGGCGACCTCGGATTCTTCATACGCCCGAGCCTGGCGGAGACCGGCAGGTTCGCGCTGGTCTCTCCCGACATCGCCACCTGTGCCGAGTGCCTGGCCGATTGCACCGGCCCGGACAACCGGCGCTACGGGTACGCCTTCACCAATTGCACCAACTGCGGCCCGCGGTACACCATCATCCGCGACATTCCTTACGACCGGCCGCACACCACCATGGCGGACTTCGCCATGTGCCAGATGTGCCGCGCGGAGTACCATGACCCCGCGAATCGCCGCTTCCACGCCCAGCCCAACGCGTGCCCGGCGTGCGGTCCCGCGCTCTCGGCGGAGATTGCGGAGGCGCAACGCCGTCTGGCGGACGGGGAGATTCTGGCCATCAAGGGGCTGGGCGGATTTCACCTCGCCTGCGATGCACGCAATGCCGCGGCGGTGGCCCGCTTGCGCGCGCGCAAGCGGCGCAGCGACAAGCCGTTCGCCGTGATGGTCCGCAATCTGGAGGCGGCGCACGAACTCTGCGCGGTGGACCATGAGGCGGCGCGCGCGCTCAGCGGGCCGCGGCGCCCGATCGTGATTCTGCCGCGCCGCGAGGGCGCCAGACTGCCGGAACTCATCGCTCCCCGCAACCCGGCGCTGGGCGTCATGCTGCCGTACACGCCGCTGCACCACCTGTTGTTCCGCGGCGCGGCGTTCGCGGCACTGGTGATGACCAGCGGCAATCTGAGCGAGGAGCCCATCGTGGTGGACAACCAGGATGCGCACGAGCGCCTGGGCGAGGTCGCCGACTGGTTCCTGGTCCACAATCGTGACATCTACATGCGCGCCGACGATTCGGTGGTGCGCATGTTCGAAGGCGAGGAGCGCGTCATGCGGCGCTCGCGCGGCTACGCACCGCAGACGCTCGATGTGGGACGCGGCTTGCCCGAGTTGCTCGCCTGCGGCGGCGAGTTGAAGAACGTGTTCTGCCTGACCAAGGGGACGCACGCCATCCTGAGCCAGCACATTGGAGATCTGGAAAACTACGAGACGCTGGTTTTCTTCGAGGAGACGCTGGCCAACCTGAAGAAGCTTTTCCGGGTGACGCCGCGCGCCGTGGCTTACGATCTGCACCCGGGGTATCTGAGCACCAGGTACGCGCTCGGTTTGCCGGGACTGGAAAAGTTCGGTGTGCAGCACCACCACGCGCACATCGCATCCTGCATGGCGGAGAACGGATTGACGGGTGAAGTGATCGGCGTGGCGATGGACGGAACCGGTTACGGCGAGGACGGCGCCATCTGGGGTGGCGAGTTCCTGCTGGCCAGCTACGCGGGGTTTACGCGGCGCGCGCACCTGCGCTACGTGCCGTTGGCCGGGGGAGACGCGGCGGTGCGCGAGCCTTGGCGCTCCGCACTGGGGTATCCCGGCGCATCGGAGCGCCTGACCGGCGTGCCGGAACAGCGCATTCGCGCAGGCCAGGCGGCCATCGAACTGGAAGCCATTGTGGACCCGTCGTGCGAGGAATCGTACCCTTTCGATATCGCCGGAGAGGAACTCGACTTTCGCCCCATGATGCAGCGCATCCTGACGGAAACCGCGCCACCACCGGTAGTAGCGGCGCGCTTTCACAATACCCTGGCGCACGCCATCCACGAGATGTGTCTGCGCCTGCGCCGGGAAAGCGGCCTCAACCGCGTGTGCCTGAGCGGCGGCACGTTTCAGAATATGCGGCTGCTGGGTCTGACGGCGCGAGCGCTCCGCGCGTCGCGGTTCGAGCTATTCCTGCATCGCAACGTGCCCCCCAACGATGGTGGGATCGCTCTGGGGCAGGCGGTGATCGCGGCGCAACGGATGAAGTGAAGGCCCGCGCCCGCTACAATCGAGATATGCGGTATATGGTGTTTCTCGCCGCCGTGCTTGCGGCCCGTGCGCAAACCACTCCCAGGCTCTCGATCTACGCCGAAGGCACACCGCCGAAGGCATCGGCCGCCGAGTACCCGGTACATGCCAAATCGGGTAATCTGGCGATTGGCGCCGAGTACATGGTGCACAGCTTCGGGAGCGGAGAACAGATGTATCTGGCGGAGAACTACCTCGTGGTGGAAGTCGCGCTCTTTCCGCCGAAGGGGGAAGGCATCACCGCCGACGCCGCTAAATTCGCCCTGCGCGTCAACGGGAAGAAGACCCTGCTGTACGCGCAGAACCCCCCGATGGTGGCGAGTAATCTCAACCGCCGCGATTGGAATTCGCCGCGCGGGCCCACCGCGGATCTGGGCATGGGCGGGGTGAGTATCGGCCTGGGCTATCCGCAGAGCCGAAACCCCGTGCCGGGCGCCCCGGACGACCGTCGCCGCCTGCCCAGCCCGCCGCGCGCACCCGATGCCGGCGCCCCGGGCGGAGGCGAACTAAAGGAACGCGTGCGGCCCGAAGACGTGCTGATCCGCACCGCTCTGCCCGAGGACGCGCACAACCGCCCGGTGAGCGGTTTTCTCTACTTCCCCTTCGAGGGCAAAACCAGCGGACTGAAGTCTATTGACCTGCTGTTCCAGGATGCGGTGATGAAGCTGAAGTAGTTTCCGCAATGTACGCATCACGCCGGCGGGCGTGAATTAGCGCGGCGCGGGACATATAATGAACTCGATGAAGCCATTTCTCGCACTCCTGTTGCTGGTCGCGGCCGCGGCCGCCCAGACCACTCCCGCACCCGCGCCCGACGCCACGGCGGACCCCGCCAGACTGAAGACCGCCCTGGATCGCGCTACCCGAACCCTACAGGATTGGCCGAATCTCAATCGATACCGCGCCGATAACGCCAAGGTCGCGCCGCCCGCCGCCGGCGAAGAGCGCGTCGTCTTCATGGGAGATTCCATCACCGATGGATGGGGCCGGCGATATGGCAAGTTCTTTCCCGGGAAACCCTACATCAACCGCGGCATAAGCGGGCAGACCACGCCGCAGATGTTGGTGCGCTTCCCCGCCGACGTCATCGCATTGCAGCCGAAGGCCGTCGTCATCTTCGCCGGCACCAACGATATCGCCGGCAATACCGGTCCCTCCACACTCGAAATGATCGAAGACAATCTGGCCGCGATGACTGACCTGGCGCAGGCGCACGGCATCAAGGTGGTGCTTTCCGCCGTCATGCCCACCTGCGATTACATCCAGAATCAGAGCGAGCGCCGCCCCAACTCGAAGATCATCGAGCTCAACAACTGGATCAAGAGCTGCGCGGCCAAACACAACGCGGTCTACCTGGACTACTTCACGCCTATGCTGGACGACCAGGGCGCGCTCAAAAAGGAAATGACATACGACGGCCTTCACCCTAACGACGCCGGCTATGAAGTGATGATGCCGCTGGCGCAAAAAGCTGTCGATGCCGTACTGAAATAAGTGGGACCGGCCTCCTGGCCGGTCTTTCCGGTACGTGGCACACCGGCAGGCCAGGAGGCCTGTCTTACTTTCCGGGAACTATTCCGCCTGGAACTCCGTCTTCCTCCACAAGCACGGTGTCCGAAACTCGTAAATTCCGCCTTTCGGCGTCGTTCTGGGAGGCCACCCGGATCGCGCTCGATTCCTTGCGCAAGAGCAAGCTGCGCAGTTTCCTGACGCTGCTCGGCATCATTCTGGCCACCACCACCCTGATCGCCGTCACCGCCCTGATCCACGGCATGAACCTGTATATCGCGGAGAAGGTCTCCAACATGGGTTCCGACGGTTTCCGCGTGGTCCGCATGGCGTGGTTCGGGCCGTGGGACCCCAAGAAGTTCATGGAGATGCAGAAGCGCAATCCGCAGCTCAAGCCGGTCGAATATGAGTTCGTCAAGGAACGCGCCACCCTGCTCAAGGACATCGGCATGATGGCGTCGCGCAACGCGCGGGTCTCCTCCAAGGGCAATAGCGTTCTGGGCGTGGACGTGCAAGGCGTCACCGAGAATATCGCCGCCATCAACAATGTGCAGATCGATGTCGCCCGCGGTATCACCTACGAAGAGGTCCGCCGCCACGCCCCGGTGGTCTTCCTGGGAAACGATCTGCGCACGCGCTTCTTCGAAGGCCGCGACCCCATCGGCAAGTTCGTCGAGATCGAAGGCAACCCCTACGAAGTGGTGGGCGCGGCCAAGGCTCTGGGCAGCGTCTTCGGAAACTCGCTGGACAATTTCGTAATGATCCCCATCGAGAGCTATTTCAAGTCGTACGGTAGCCGTAACGGCATCCGCATCGTCGCCAAGGCGCGCACCCAGCAGCAACTGGCCGAGGCCGAAGACGAGGTGCGCGTGCTGCTCCGCTCCTACCGCCACCTGCGGCCCGGCCAGGACGATAACTTCAGCCTCTTCGCCTCGGACACCATCGTCAACCTCTGGGAACGGCTCACCGCGACCATCTCCGCCATGGCCGTCGGCATCGTCAGCGTGTTCATGGTCGTGGGCGGCATCGTGATTATGAACATCATGCTGGCCGTGGTCACGGAGCGCACCCACGAGATCGGCATCCGCAAATCGCTGGGCGCACGGCGCCGCGACATCCTCAATCAGTATCTGGTGGAATCGAGCGTGCTCGCCGGGGTGGGCGGATTCGCCGGCGTGTGCGTCGCTTGGCTCGTGGCCGTCGCCGTGCGCAGTTTCTCCAGCGTGCCGATGGCGCTGCCCTGGTCCAGCATCGTGATCGGCGTGGGGCTCTCCGCGGTAGTCGGGCTATTCTTCGGCATCTACCCCGCGCAGCGCGCCGCCAAACTCGACCCCATCGAAGCCCTGCGGGTGGAGCGGTAACCCATGACGAGACTGGCCTTCACCAACGGGCTCCTGCTGGCCATCGAGACCATCCGCTCGCACAAAATGCGCGCATTTCTCACCGTGCTCGGCGTCATCATCGGGACCGGGACCATCATCGGCGTGGCCGCCATCCTGACCGGCTTCGACGCCAACATGACGGCCGTGCTGCGCAGTTTCGGACCCAATTCGATTATCGTCTTCAAGTTCCCCGTGGGCTTCCGGGTCAACAACCTCAGTCCGGAGGAGCGCACCCGCAAGAACCTGACCTATGACAACGCGCTCCACTTGCGGGAGCGTTGTAAGAGCGTGGAGAACGTCTCCGCCATGCTGTTCCCTCCGCGCAACATCGTGAACGTCAAGTACATGGGGAACGACATGTACGACGTGAACCTCTTCGGCGTCGAGGAAGGCTATGCCAGCGGCAGCGGACAGGTGGATATCCACCTGGGGCGTTTCTTCACCGAAGAAGAGAGCCACCGGCGCATGCCCGTGGCGGTGGTCGGCGCCGATATCGAGAAGGGACTTTTCGCCAACCTGGATCCCATCGGCAAAGCCATCAACGTTGACGGCCACGAGTTTACCGTGATCGGCACCATGCTGCGGCCGGCAGCCTCCTTCTTCGGCGACACCGACAGCCGCGTCCTGCTGCCCTACGGCACGATGCAGAAGATGTACCCCAACGCGCGCGAGAACGCCATCGTGGTCACCGCCGTCGACGGCCGCCTGCCGCAGGCGCTGGACGAAGTGCGCACCGTGCTCCGCATCGACCGGCGTGTGCCCTACGATAAGCCCGACACTTTTGCGCTTTCCACCGCCGAACAGATGGTGTCGGACTTTCGCCAGATTACCGCCATGACGTTTCTGGTGATGGTGGTGCTGAGTTCCATCGGACTGCTGGTCGGCGGCATCGGCGTGATGAACATCATGCTGGTATCGGTGACCGAGCGCACCTACGAAATCGGTATCCGCAAGGCGCTGGGCGCCCGGAAAACCGACATCCTGGTGCAGTTCCTGATTGAGGCCGCGGCCCTCACCGGAATCGGCGGCATCATCGGCATCATGTTCGGCTGGGCCATCTCGCTGATCGCGCGTCTGGTCTTCAGTTCCCTGCCCGCCGCCGTCCCCTTGTGGGCGGCCGCGATGGGGATTGTGGTGTCCGTAGGCGTCGGACTGTTCTTCGGCATCTGGCCGGCCAACAAAGCGGCGCGCCTGGATCCCGTGGTGGCGCTGAGGTACGAGTAGGGGCGCCAGCACGCCTGCTGAAACGGACATCCGGAGACGGTATACTCAATCACAGCCGCCCGGCTGACGAAAAGGAGATTGCCGGAATGATCACACGTTTATTGCTCTTTAGCGCGATCGTCATGTTGTCGTGTTTGACCGTCGCCAACGCCGCCGACCTGGGCGGCAAGTGGAAAGGGGAGATGAAGACCTCTAATGGAGACGGTTTGGAGATCAACTTTAACTTCCAGGTGACCGGAGAAAAGCTGACCGGAACGGTTACGAATACCTACGGCGAAGAGCAGATTACCGAAGGTACCGTCAAGGGGGACTCGATTTCGTTCATCATCCTGGCCGGCGGCGGCCAATTCAAAATCACCTACAAAGGCAAGGTTGTGGGTGAGGATTTGAAATTCAACGTCACCATCGGCGACATGGGCGAGGGGGAGTTGACCGCCAAACGGGTCAAGTGACAGGACCAGGAGCCCTGTCCCACTATCTCACCGCCACCGTCATGCCGTTCTGGCTGCTCGCCGTGCCCACGCGGATTTCGATCGGCACCTCGCCACTGGCAGCGTCCAACGGAATGCGCACGTTGACCTGGAACAAGCCCGCCACCGCATCGGGCGCCGCGCCCGCATATTGCACTTCGGCCGGCTTGCCGTCCACCCATGCCTGAACTTCGCGCACCGGCTTCGGCAGACTTCCGCCGCTGGCGATCCGGCCATCGATTCCGCCCGGCGACGTCTGCCCCTCACCCGTCGCG
>JAPKZC010000189.1:4322-5552 GCA_026394025.1 Candidatus Solibacter sp. | reverse complement strand
ATGTAGCTCCCCTTGGCGGCCGGGCTCTTGGCGGAGTTCACGGTCAGGCCGTCCTGATTCAAGATCGCGGCCGGGCCGCTGCCGCTCAGATTGACCGAGAAGATGGAGGGCGAAACTTGCGCCACCGGCATCGCCACCGTGTCCGAAGTTAGCGACCCGTTGCGCACTTGCACCTGCGTTCCCAGTTTGCCGTCCAACGCGTAGGGCACTACGGCGGCCACCTGCCCGCTCGAGGTATAGAGAATCGGGGCGGCCACTCCGTCAAACAACACCTGCGTGCCGCCCGTGTCGGTGGCCACGCGCCCGTCGCCCGCAAGCGATGCGCCCGCCAGCGTCCCGGGTCCGAGACGCGAGCCATAGAGCACCACGATCTTGCCGGGGGTGACGGCGCCGGGTTGTGTACTGGCGCCGTCCACGATCCCGGAGCTGACAAACAACGGCTTATTGCCCACCAGCGGCACCGGCGTCAGAACGTACGCGATGGACGAGGTTTGCAGCAGGGTGATGTCGCCCGCTCGCTTGGGGAGCACCGTCAGCAGCAGGCTGCCCATTTCGTCGGTGGAGTTTTCGCCCCATGTGATGCGCTTCGGCGGCGTGTTGGGATTGCGATAGTTGCCGGCCGAGTTGTCGTAGGTCAATTCGCGATCGAGCCGCGTTCCCTTGGTCGAGCCGCGTTCCCTTGGGGAGGGGCATCAGATCCTGAAACAGATATTGATCCTGCCAGTTGAACTCCCACTGCCGGATCCAGAGCAGAACGCGGACTTCACCGCTGGGCAAGGTGGCGGTCAGCTTGGCTTCCTTCCCGAGGTAGTGGGCGTGCGCCCAGACGCCGACGGCATCGATATCGGCTGGCACGGTGAACGAGCCCCGCACTTTGTAGTCCGTCACGCCGGCCGGAATATCGATATTGGCGCGGATGCCGAAAAACGCGGGTACCTGGAGTTGCGTCATCAGGCGCGCCGGTGCGGGGCCGAAGTAGAGGCCGATCACGGTCTTCTCGGTCTGCGGCAGACCGTTCGGGTGGAAGTGGGTTTGCAGCAGGAAGTCGGAGCCCTTGGGCAGAGGCATCGCGATGCCTTGCGGAAGGAAGGCCGGCGTGGTGCCGGGCACCCATCCGCCCAGCCCGCCATTGAGCGCGCTGAGCGGGTCGCCCACCGTGAAGATAGAGCCGAAGCCGGGGAATCCGGGCTGGCCGTCCACCCCATCCTGCTTGCGCGCGCCGCCGGTGGT
>JAPKZC010000189.1:0-4299 GCA_026394025.1 Candidatus Solibacter sp. | reverse complement strand
TTCAGCTCGATGGCACGCACCCATTGGTCCGCGGTGAGCTTGGTGGGGATGACGAAATTGCGGTAAACGTCGGGACCGTCGGCGGGCACGGAAAAGGCGGCGGGCATTTCCAGAATGAGGTCCGGCGTGCCGAGTTGCCAGCCATCGGTGTACTGCGGAATCAGCGGCGCTTTCGTCGCGTCGCCTTGCGGCATGCCGCCGGCCACCCACTGCTGGATGAGAGAAATCTGCCCCGCCGTGAGGCGGCGCTCATCGCGATACGCCGCCCATCCGGGTTCCGGCTTCCAGGGCGGCATGTAGCGCGATTGCGTCACCGTGGCGATGGTTCGCGCGTGCGTGCGCACGTCGTCATAACTCAGCAGCGAGAACGGCGCTACCTGGCCGGGACGGTGGCACTTGCTGCAATTGCCGTAGACGATGGGTGCGATGTGTTCGTTGAACGTGACCGTCTGCGCGTGGCCCAGGCCGGCGGAAAGCAGGAAGATCGTACTCAGGTGTCGCAACAAGCTTGGCGAATCCCCTCGATTGGTGTTTTCCGCGCGCAGCGGAACTGCTGTAGATCAGTTTACACCACGGAGAACCCGGCGGAGTACCAGCGGCGGAGCAACTCGCGTTCGGCGCGGTACCAATCTTCCTGGGGAGATCCGTGCAGGCGGCCGCGGGCCTCCCAGTAGGCATAGGCGAGGCGTGAGATTTCCTCATGGGATGGGGCCGCAAGAGCCACGGTTGGCCCCTGATAGGGATCGCGGCGCATACGGCTCGCTTGATTTCTTGCGCAGGTGTGAGTCATGAAGTTCGGACATCAACATTTATAGCAGAAGTCGCCAGGGCAGAGTCAGTGACAAGGGTACCAGGTACTTGGCCGCGCGGTACCGGACCCTACGCCACGGGTGTGCGACATGAAAGTGAGATATCTGCGCGAGTCTCGGCCAATTGAGAGAATCCGTGCGTAGGGAGTACGCCAATCCGAGCCGCGACCGTGAGGGAGCGGTCTCTTAACCGCGTGGCTGGCAAACGCTTCCTAACGGTCGCGGCTCGGATTGGGGCCTCAATTCCACCACTTCTATGTCGCGCACCCCTACGCCACCGGATCCTCCGGCCAGGCGTGCTTCGGATAGCGGCGCGAGAGTTCCTTGCGCACTTGCGGGTACAGTCGCTGCCAGAAGCCGGCCAGGTCGCTGGTCATCTGCACCGGACGCTGGTTGGGCGCTAGCAATCGCACCACCAGGGGGACGGCGCCCCGGCCCACCGTGGGCGTCTCGCGCATGCCGAAGAAATCCTGCAAACGGGAGGCGATCCAGGGCGGCTGGCCGGGCTCGTAGTGAACCGTTACCTGCCTTCCGCGCGACAACGGCCGCCGCCCCGCGAGGCGGATTCCAACTCGGCAAAGCTCTTCAGTCCGGTGGCGAGGTGTGCCAGCGCGGCCTCGACGGCGGCGGCATCCAGCTCCGCCACCGGGCCATGCTGCGCCGCGAAGCACACGCGCGATTGGAAGGCCGTGATTTCGTCCAGATCGGCGAAGCGCCCGAGGCCCGCTTCCACCGCCTTGTGCGCCAGGAAAATGCCGGCCTGCTCCGCGTCGGGCAGCGAGCGGCGCGTTTCGATCGCGATCTCGTCGAACATCAACGACGTCACCGCTTCCACGCGTTCGCCACCGCGATTCCATTCCAGCGTGGAGACCTCGCGTATACGCTCCGGGAAGAGGTCCAGCAGCCACGCAGGCTCAATGGCGCTGGCCAGACGCACCAGCGGCGCCTTCCGGTCCTTCCGATCCTCGGCTTCCACTGCCACGAAGAAGTCCGCGTCCGTCACCGTGCTGTTGGGCGCCTGCTGCGCGGCGGTACCGCTTGCCAACTGTAGTTCCGCACCCTGACGACGCCGCGCCACCCGGTCGGGAAAGGCGGTCAGGATGCTCAGCAAGAGCGCATCTTCGTTGTCGGCGGCGCGGGCCGCCGCGCCGGCTGTCGCGCGCACGCCCGCGCCCCCCAACTGTCGGAACAGCCGCGCGGCGTACGCCGACCACTCCGCTTCCATCAGCACCAACAAGTCTGAGCGCGAAGCGTGCGGCGCCCTCGCCGGCAGGCGCTCCCCAGCGCTCAGCAGCGCGGCCACCGCACAGCCGTCGCGAGCCACTCCTCGACGCCGCGCTTCCACCAGCAAGCGGCCCAATCGCGGGTGCAATGGGTAGCGCGCCATTTCCCGCGCCGTGCCACCCGTAGCCCCGAGTTGGCGGAGCAATTCCTGCGCCTGTTCGATGGCGGCGGCAGGCGGTGCATCCAACCAATCGAGCGAGGCAAGGTCCATGTTCATGGCTTGCAGCAATAGCGCGGTGGGCGTCAGATCCTCACGCTGGATCTGCGGCACGTCCTGCGCCGGTCGCCGGACGAAATCCTCCTGGGGGTACAGGCGGATCGCGCGCCCCGGCCCGGTGCGTCCCGCCCGCCCTGCGCGCTGGTTGGCGCTCGCTTGGCTGATGCGCACCACCTGTAACGCCGGCAGTCCGGACCATGGCGAGTGGCTGGCCACCCGCGCCAGCCCGCTATCGATCACCGCGTTGACTCCTTCGATGGTGATGGAGCTTTCCGCCACGTTGGTGGAGAGAATGATCTTGGTCTGGCTACAGGGCGCCACCGCGCGGTCCTGTTCCTCGGGCGATTGGTCCCCGAAGAGCGGCACCACTTGCCAGCCGTGACGGCGGCCTAGTGCCGCGCACGCGTTTTGCGCGCGGCGGATTTCGAACGATCCCGGCAGGAATACCAACACATGTCCACCCACTTCGCGCGCGGACAGCCGTTCCAGCGCAGCCGCCACCTGCTCCTCCATCGGCGCCGCCGAATGCGGCGTATACTCGATCGCGAGTGCGTGCTGCCGCCCAGTCGACCGAAGCACCGGTAATGCGGGTTCGCCCTCCCCGGCCAGATACTCCGCGATCGGCGCCGCGTCCAGCGTCGCCGACATGACGACAATCTTGAGATCCGGGCGCCGCGTGCGCTGCAACCGCCGTAGCAAGGCCAGCGCCAGGTCCCCTTCCAGATGCCTTTCATGGAATTCGTCCAGCACCACGCACGCCACGCGCTCCAGATCCGGGTCGCGCAGCATGCGCCGTGTGAGCACGCCCTCCGTCAGGAAGCGCAGGCGCGTGCGCGGCCCTGCCACCTCCTCGAAGCGCACCTGATATCCCACCGTTTCGCCCACCGCTTCGCCGCGTTCGGTCGCCACGTAACGCGCAGCCAGGCGAGCGGCCAGACGCCGCGGTTCCAAAACCAGCACCTCGCGCGCATCCAGGTCCAGCAGCGCGGGCGGCACGCGCGTGGTCTTGCCCGCCCCGGGCGGCGCTTCCAGCACCAGATGGCTGCCGGCGCGCAGATGGTGCAGGATTTCCGGCAGCAGTTCGTCGATGGGGAGACGCACGCGAGCTTCTATTGTCGCAATTTGACAACGTTCTGGCGCATGATTTCGGCCTGCGGGTAATCCGGGTGGTGTTGCAGAAAGTCCTCCAGCACGCTCGCGGCTTCCGCTTTCTGGCCGCGCCTCAGATAGATCTCCGCCAGAAACAGTTGGGGGTGAGAGAAGTGGGCCGCGTCGAGCTTGCGCGCACGCTCCAGGTACTTGACGGCGGAATCGAACTGTCCGAGTTCGAAATACGTCATGCCGAGTTGCGAGTTGGGCAGCGCATCGTTGGGGCGCGTCAGCGTGGCACGCACGTTGACCTCCAGGGCTTCATCCAGTTTGTGCAGCGTGACCAGCGCGCCACCCAGATTGACCAGCGCCTCGTACGCCGTGGGGTCCTGCTTCAGCGACTGGCGGAACCGCTGCTCGGCCAGCGGATAGCGGCGAGTCTGATAGGCGATGGTGCCCAGATTGTTCCATGCGGTGGCGAACTGAGGCGCCAGTTCCACGGCGTGCTCCAGATGTCTTTCGGCGGCTTCCACGTCGCGCTTTTCCAGATCGCGCTGCGCGTCCTCGTAGTCGCGTAGCGCGCGCTCGGGGATTTTGAGTTGCCGCGCCGTAACGGAGTGCCGGCGGCGCTCGATGGTCGTGTCGAAATCGGCGTCTCTCAGGGTGACGATGAGCTGGATGCGATTGCGGGAATCGGCCCGGCTGGGTCCCACCTCGATGGTCTGCCTCGCCTCGCCGCGTCCCGCCTGGTAGACCGCCACGGTGTAAGTCGCGGGCGCGAGTTTCTTGAAGGTGAAGCGCCCGCTTTCGTCGGTGAAAGTGGAGGCGGTGAAGGGTTGCGTGGCGCCGAACAGCGTGACCGACGAGCGTCCTTCGGGGCTGATGCGCCCCGCCAGCTCG
>JAPKZC010000998.1:6217-10398 GCA_026394025.1 Candidatus Solibacter sp. | reverse complement strand
ATGAAGGGCTCGATTCTCGAAGAGAACATGGCGCGAACCATCGGCTCCATCGGCGAATCGGTGGCGGCGGGGGCGGTGTTCACCATTCCCGCCTTCGTGTTGGCCGGGGTGTGGCCGGCGTTCGACGTGGCCAACGGCTACTGGAAATCGGTGGCGCTGATGGCGGTAGGCGGCACGCTGGGCATCCTGTTCGTGACGCTGCTGCGGCGCGTGATGGTGGAAGATCCCGATCTGCTCTTCCCGGAGTCGGTGGCGGCCGCCGAGATCCACAAGGCCGGCCAGCAGGGCGCCCGCGCCGCCAAGGTTCTCTTCGCCAATATGGGCGTGGGCGCGGTGGTCTTCTTCGTGGGCGCGATTAACGTTTTCGCCGCCAGCCGCAACTTTGTTGTGCACGTCGGCGAACTCGGCAAGAGCCTGGTGAAACTCACCCGCGCGCCGGGGTCGCCCACCGTGCAGGGGGGCGCCATGTCGATGTTCTCCGCCCCTGCGATCAGCCCCGCCTACCTGGGGGTGGGCTACATTATCGGGCCAAGGCTGGGCGCGCTGAACTTCGCGGGCGGAGTGTTCGCCTGGGGATTGCTGGTGCCGCTGCTGGCCTTCTTCCTGGGGCCGCAATTGGCGCCGAATGTGTCGGGCGAAGAGGGCTGGGCCAAGGTCGCCGACGCCATCTGGTTCCACATCGTGCGCCCCATCGCCGTGGGCGGCATGATGGTGGGCGCGTCGTTCACGCTGTTCCGCATGCGCAAGAACTTGGGCCTGGGCATGAAGAGGGCGGTGGCGGATCTGAAGAAATCCGCAGCGGCCCACGAAGCCGCCGGCCGCACGCAGCGCGACCTGAGCAGCAAGGTGGTGTTTGCGGGGCTGGGCGTAGTGTTCCTTTGTATGATCGCCCTCTACTTCTACTTCGCGGGCGCCATCGGCCCGGCGGCCGTGGCGGCCATCGTCATGATCGTCCTGGGGTTCTTCTTCGCGGCGGTCTCCGGCAACCTGGTCGGCCTGATCGGCTCGTCGAACAACCCCATCTCCGGGCTTACGCTGTGCACCGTGGTGATCTCCGCCCTGCTGATGGTGGCGATGGGGCTGCGCGGCAGCTACGGCATCGCCGCCGTGCTGGGCGTGGCAGCCGTGGTCTGCGTTTCGTCGGCCGTCGCCGGCGAGATGTTGCAGGATCTGAAGGCAGGGCACATCCTTGGCGGGACGCCCTCCAAAATGCAGATCGGCGACCTGTTGGGTATCGCGGTTTCCAGCATGGCACTGTTCTTCCCCCTGATGTGGCTGCACCGCGCCTACACCTTCGGCACGCCCCAACTCCCGGCTCCGCAGGCCGGCCTGATGGCATCGCTCGCGACGGGCATTGTGGGCGGCAGCATGGCGTGGCCACTGGTGGTGGTCGGCATCCTGATGGGATTCGGCCTGATCCTGGTGGAGGTGAAGAGCCCCATGCTGTTCTCCGTCGGCATGTACCTGCCGCTGGAGACCACCTTCGCCATCTTCATCGGCGGTCTCTTCCGCTGGGGCACTGACAAACTGCGCGATAAGCGCAGCTTCAACAGCGCGCAGAAGGCCCGCATCGAAAACACCGGTATATTGACCGCCGCCGGCCTGATCGCCGGTGAGGCCCTGTGCGGCCTCGTGGTGGCCGGCTTCCGCGCCGCCGAAAAAAGCAAGGCGGAAAAGCTGCACGTCGATGTGTACCACATTCTGCCCGACGCCACGTGGTGGGGGACGGACTGGCTCGCCATCCTGGTGCTGGTGGGACTCGCCGTGCTCATGATCCGCCTGCCGCTGGCCAGCGCGGGCCATCCCGACGAGCCGGCGCCGCCCACCGCCATCATGTAAACGTGCGATTTCCGAAAGGGAGCATTCATGAACTACTATCAGGAACATCAAGCCGAATTCCTGGAGGGCCTCAAGACCTTCCTACGCATCCCCTCGATCAGCACGCTGCCGGAAAACAAGCCCGATATCCGGCGCGCCGCCGAATTCGCTTTGAACGAGCTGCGCGCCGCCGGCATGACCTCTGCGGAGCTGATCGAATCCTCCGGCGGCGGCAACCCGCTGGTCTACGCGGAATGGCTGGGCGCACCGGGGCAGCCGACCATCCTCTTTTATGGGCACTACGACGTGCAGCCGCCGGATCCGCTGGACGAGTGGAAGTCGCCGCCCTTCGAACCGGAAGTGCGCGGGGACAACATCTACGCGCGCGGCGCTTGCGACGACAAGGGGCAAGTCTATATCCAGATCAAGGCCGTCGAAGGCCTGCTGAAGACCACCGGCAAGCTGCCGGTGAACGTGAAGTTCCTGCTGGAGGGCGAGGAGGAGACGGGCGGCGAGCACATCGAAGCCTACGTCAAGACCAAGCCGCCACGCCTGCAAGCCGACGCGGTGATTGTGTGCGATACCGAAATGTTCGCACCCGAGTTGCCCAGCATCTGCATCGGGCTGCGCGGCCTGGTGTACTACGAGCTGAGCGTTCAGGGCGCGGACCACGATCTGCATTCCGGCATTTACGGCGGCGCCGCGCCCAACCCGATCATGGCGATCGCCGAGATTCTGACGGCGCTGAAGGACCGCGACGGCCACATCCTGGTTCCCGGCTTCTATGACCGGGTGGTGCCGCCGGCGCAGAAAGAACGCGAAGCCTGGGCGCGACTGCCGTTCGACGAAAAGGAGTTCACGGAGAAGGAAATGGGCGCCAGGGAACTGGTTGGCGAGCCGGGCGTGCCTCTCTTCGAAAGGCTCTGGGCGCGGCCCACGGTGGAGGTGCACGGGATTCGCGGCGGCTTCACCGGCGATGGCGCCAAGACCGTGATCCCGGCGCGGGCGGTGGCCAAGGTCAGCACCCGCCTGGTGGGCGACCAGCAACTGGACGAATCCATCGTGCAGATGCAGGCCGCGGTGAAGGCCGTCTGCCCCAAGGGCGTGACCGCCGAGTTGAAGGTGCTGCACACCGGCGCACCCTCGCTGACCAATCCCGACAACGCGTACATCCACGCGGCGGCGCAGGCGTTGAAGGAGAAGTTCGGCAAGGAGACGGTCTACATCCGCAGCGGCGGGTCCATCCCGATCGTGGGCGTGTTCGACCGTTACCTGGGGATTCCGAGCGTGATGATGGGCTTCGGGCTCCCCGACGACAACCTGCACGCACCCAACGAAAAGTTCTACCTGCCGAACTTCTACCGCGGCATCGAAACCGTGGCGCGGTACCTGGAGATATTGGCGAAGTAGGCTCTCCGGCCGCTATCATGTAGGTATGAGGCCCCGCGACACATCGCCTGAAGCATGGAAGGTTCTGATGGACCTGGTGCGGAGGATGTCGCCGGAAGAGAAACTGCGGCGGGCCATCGAGTTTACGGCGATGGTTCGCAAGCTGGGTGAGGCCGGCATTCGCCAAGCGTACCCGCAGGCCAGCGAACGCGAGATCTTCTTGCGGGTTGCGCAACGGCAGCTCGGCGACGAATTCCAGAAGGTCTTCGGCGATGAGTGGCGCAAATATGGATCCGCTGGGCGACACGCTTAGAGATCTCACAGCCGCCCTGAGCCGGGTGGGGATCCGGTACGCCATTGGCGGATCGCTTGCCTCTTCGGCGCGCAGCATCTGGCGCACGACCTTGGACGTCGATATCATCGCCGCCATCGCTCCAGCGCAGGCCCAGGCGTTCGTCCAATCGTTGGGTAAGGACTGGTACGCCGATGTGGATGAAGTCCGCAATTCGCTGGCGGCGGGCCGCTCATTCAACGTGATCCACATGAGGAACGCGCAGAAGGTGGACGTGTTCCCCGCACGCGAACCGTTCCACCGCGCTCAGCTTGATCGTGCCACCGTATTGCCGCTGGGTGAGGGCCGGGTACCCTGCGTGGTCACGACGGCCGAAGACATCCTGCTCGCCAAACTGCGCTGGTATCGCGATGGCGGCGAAGTCTCCGACCGGCAGTGGAGCGACATCGGCGGCATCCTCGCGCAAAATCCGGATCTGGATTGGGAGTACGTGAACTTGTGGGCAGCACGGCTGCACGTGACGGACTTACTGGCTCGCGCACGGGTGGATGCGGAGAAGTAGGTCAGCCGAGGTGCTTGGCGCTGCGTTGGCCGTACTTGCCGCGCGGGTCCAGATCGCGCGCGGCCTGGAAGTGCCTCCGGGCTTCTTCAGTTTGCTGCATCGCTGAGAGCGCCATGCCGG
>JAPKZC010000998.1:1235-6212 GCA_026394025.1 Candidatus Solibacter sp. | reverse complement strand
GATCGCCTCGGTGGCATAGGTCAACGCCTGATCGATCTCCACGCCTTGTATGAGACGCAATTCGGCAAGGCCGTCCTGCGAGTTTCCCGTCCGATCTCCGGCTTCAATCGCCTGCTGAAAGCACTTTTCGGCATCTGGGTAACGGGCGAGATCGATGAGGGCGAAACCGAGTGAGGCTAACAGCCGTTCGCGCGGATAGGCGGAGCCGGCATCCAGCGTTTCCAAAGCCTTCCGGTAGGCGATTTCCGCCTCCGCGGGACGTCCAGCGAGAGCGAGAATCAGCCCTTGCTTGTGGAGTAGTGGCGCATTCAGGCTGCCGAGACTGGCCCAACGCAGCCTGCGCAACGCACCATCGTAATCGCCGACGCGCAGATTCGCATCGGCGGCAATCACGCCGATCACGCCGCGCGCCTGATAGAGAAGAGCCGCCACTACGACGAGGGCCAGAATCGCCAGGTAGGTCATCGCGACAGCTCGTGGGGGTGACTGCTAGCCGCTCATGGCGCCGAGAAACTCGCCGTTGGAGCGGGTCTTGCCCAGTTTGTCCAACAACAGCTCCATGGTCTCCACCGGGGACAGCGGGTTGAGCACCTTGCGGAGAATCCACACGCGGTTGAGTTCGTCCTTAGGGAGGAGCAACTCTTCCTTGCGGGTACCGCTCTTGTTGATGTCGATGGCGGGGAAGACGCGCTTGTCCACGAGTTTGCGTTCCAGGTGGATTTCCATGTTGCCGGTGCCCTTGAACTCTTCGAAAATCACATCGTCCATGCGGCTGCCGGTATCGATAAGCGCGGTAGCGATGATAGTGAGCGAGCCGCCCTCCTCAATATTGCGGGCGGCGCCGAAGAAGCGCTTGGGACGCTGGAGGGCGTTGGAATCCACACCGCCCGAAAGCACCTTGCCGCTGGGGGGGACGATAGTGTTGTAGGCGCGAGCCAGACGGGTGATGGAATCCAGCAGGATGACGACGTCGCGTTTGTGCTCCACCAGGCGCTTGGCCTTTTCGATGACCATTTCGGCCACCTGCACGTGGCGCGTGGCGGGTTCGTCGAAGGTGGAACTGATGACTTCACCTTTCACGCTGCGCTGCATGTCGGTGACTTCTTCCGGTCGCTCGTCGATCAGCAGAACGATCAACGTAACTTCAGGATGATTGGTGGTGACCGAGTTGGCGAGGCTTTGCAGCAGCATTGTCTTGCCGGTACGCGGCGGCGACACGATGAGACCGCGCTGGCCCTTGCCGACGGGGGTCAGCAGATCCATCACGCGGCCGGAGTAATTGTCGCGGACGGTTTCCAGCTTGAGGCGCTCGTTGGGGTACAGCGGCGTCAGGTTGTCGAAGAAGATTTTGTTGCGGGCTTCCTCGGGCGGTTCGAAGTTGATGGCATCGACTTTGATCAGGGCGAAATAGCGCTCGCCTTCCTTGGGCGGGCGGATCTGGCCGCTGATGGTATCGCCGGTGCGCAGATCGAAACGGCGGATCTGGCTGGGGGACACGTAGACATCGTCGGGGCCGGGGAGGTAGTTATACTCGGGAGCGCGCAGGAAGCCGAAGCCATCGGGCAGGCACTCCAGCACGCCTTCGCTGAAGATGAGCCCGCTCTTCTCGGCCTGGGTTTGCAGGATCTTGAAGATCAGTTCCTGTTTGCGCAGGCCGGCGGCGCCGGAGATGTTCATGTCCTTGGCAACCTGGTTGAGCTTGATAATGCTCATGTCCTTCAACTCGACCAGATCGAGCGTGGGAGTTCCAGACTTGGCGGCCTGGGCCGATCCCTGTTTGCGGCGTTGCGCGCCGAGGTGGGCTTCCTGGGGCCCGGGGGGAACGGCGGGCGACTCGGCGGGCGTGGGTGGAACGGCCACGGGAGGCGCCAAGGGGGGCGTGATGGGCTTGGCTTCGACCGCGGGTCTCGGCTCGGCGGCCGGTTTGAGTTCGGCAGCGGGTCTAACCTCGGCTGCGGGTTTGGGCTCGGCGGGTTTGGCCTCCGCCGTCTTGGCGTCGACGGCCTTGACTTCAGGCGGCGCAGCAGCGGCGGCCGATTTAGGGGCGCGCTCGGGGCGGTGCGACTTTTCGACGGCCGGCTTTTCGACGGTTTCCGGGGGGGCGCTTTCGCGGGTGGGTGTCTTGTCGGTGGGCTTTTCGGATTGTTCCTGCGGCAGGTTGTTGCCTACCGTGGGTGAAGTGTTTTCATTATTGCTTGCCAAATTTCCCTCACTCCCCGGCCACTGAGGGCCGAGAACGGCAACGGCTCCACGCCTTCCTTGCGGATGGCGCGAAGTCCGCGCTCTTGCTCAGATTGATTCAACTTGTCGGTCTTTGTAGCTACTACCAGGTACGGCCTGCCGTAATGTTCGAGCCACCGCTTGAGATCGAGATCTTTCTCCATCCAGCCGCGGCGGGTATCCAGAATCAGGCAGGAAAGCACCAGGGTCTCTCTATTGTTCAAATACTGCTCGATCAAAATCTTCCACTGGTCGGTGAACCCCTTGGGGACCCGGGCATATCCATAGCCGGGTAAATCGACGAAGTAACTGCCCTCGTCGACGCGGTAAAAGTTAATTGTTTGCGTTCGGCCCGGTGTATTGCTCGTGAACGCCAGCTTTTTTTGGCCCGTGAGGGCGTTAATCAAGCTGGACTTGCCAACGTTACTTCTCCCTAAGAATGCGACCTCCGGCAATCGGTCGGAGGGGAACGTGTCCGGCTTGCCTGAGCTTACTACAAATTCTGCTTTCAAGGAACTCATTTAGTACCTGAGGAAAGGCCTGCCTCTCCCCCTGCTCAGTGTGCAACAGTCTCTTCGGCGGGCTTCTGGGTTTCGACGTTCAGATCGGCCGCTGGAATCGGTAAGGCGACGATTTCGCGTTCCAGGGCAATCTTCAAGACCTGGTCCATGGATTCCACGAAGTGGAGTTTCATGGTCTGCTTGATGGCATCGGGGATATCGGGGAGATCCTTTTCATTCTCCCGCGGCATGATGGCTTCGAGGATGCCATGACGGTGGGCGGCCATCAACTTCTCCTTGAGCCCGCCAATAGGCAGGACCTTGCCGCGAAGAGTGATTTCGCCGGTCATGGCGAGATCGCCGCGCACCGGGTTCTTGGTCAGGGCGCTGCAAATGGTGGTGGCCAGGGTGATACCGGCCGAGGGTCCGTCCTTGGGAATGGCGCCCTCGGGAATGTGAATGTGGACGTCCAGGCTGCGGTAGAAATCGCGCGCCAGCCCGAGGGAAAGAGCCCGCGAGCGGATATAGCTCATGGCGGCCTGGGCCGATTCCTGCATGACCTCGCCCAGCTTACCGGTGATGGTCAGCTTGCCTTTGCCTTCCATCAGGGTACATTCCACAGTGAGCAACTGGCCGCCGACTTCGGTCCAGGCCAGTCCGGTGGCTGCACCGATTTCGTTCTTCTTATCGGTGACGAGGTCGCGGAACTTCCAGGGTCCAAGCAGTTCCCGCACCTTCTCGCCATTGATCACAGCTATGCTCAACTTCTTTTTCTTGACCTTGCCATCATCGTTATTGACGACTTGCCGCGCGATCTTGCGGCAGACATTACCAATTTCGCGCTCCAGATTGCGTACCCCGGCCTCGCGCGTGTAGTACTCGATCAGGCTGCCGATACCCCCATCCTGGAAATCGATCTCGGCGCCGGAGAGACCGGTGGCCTCCACCTGCTTCTTCACCAGGAAACGTTTGGCGATCTCCATCTTTTCGAGTTCCGTATAACCCGACAGACGGATGACTTCCATGCGGTCCTGAAGGGCCGGCGGAATGGTGTGCATGACGTTGGCGGTGGCGATGAAGAAGACCTGGCTGAGATCGTACTCCACGTCCAGGTAGTGGTCCACGAACATGAAGTTCTGCTCTGGGTCGAGGACCTCGAGGAGCGCCGCGCTGGGGTCGCCGCGGAAATCCATCGACATCTTGTCGACTTCGTCGAGCATGAAGACCGGGTTGCGGGTGCCCGCCTTCTTCATCATCTGGATGATCTGGCCGGGCAGGGCGCCGATGTAGGTGCGGCGGTGCCCGCGGACTTCGGCCTCATCGCGCACGCCGCCCAGGGACATGCGCACGAACTTGCGTCCGGTGGCTTTCGCAATCGACATGCCGAGCGAGGTCTTGCCCACGCCGGGAGGCCCCACGAAGCAAAGAATCGAGCCCTTGGGATTCTTGACGAGGCGGCGTACAGCGAGAAACTCGAGGATGCGCTCCTTGATTTTCTCAAGGCCGTAGTGATCACTTTCGAGGACGTTCTCGGCGAACTTGAGGTCGCGGATTTCTTTGGTCTTCTTCTTCCATGGCACCGCCAGCAACCAATCGAGATAGTTGCGGCTGACGGTGGATTCGGCGGACATGGGCGGCATGTTCTCCAGCCGCTTGAGTTCCGCCATGGCCTTCTCCTGCGCGTCGGGGGTCATGCCGGCTTGCTCGATGCGCCGCTTCAGCTCATCGATTTCGCTCTTCTCGCCGCGCCCCAGTTCCTTCTGGATGGCCTTGATCTTCTCGTTGAGGTAGTACTCTTTCTGCGCCTTCTCCATCTGGCGCTTGACGCGGCCCTGAATGGTGCGGTCCACATTGAGCTTTTCGATCTCGATATCGAGCATTTCGGCCACGCGCGTCAGGCGGTCGATTGGGTCGAAGATTTCGAGCAGTTCCTGCTTCTCTTCGATGGTGAGCTGCAGGTTGGCTCCCACCGTATCGGAGAGTTTGCCGGACTCATCCACGCGGATGGCCGCGACCATGGTTTCGTAGTTTAGGTTCTGGCTGAGCTTGACGTACTGTTCGAACAGGCCGGTGACGCGGCTGATGAGCGCGTCGAGTTGCGGGCCGGTTTCCACCTTGTAGGTGGAGGTGCGCACGGTGGCGCGGAAGAAACCCTCCTCGTCGGAGATGGACACCACTTTGGCGCGTTCCACGCCTTCCACCAGAACTTTGATGTTGCCGTCGGGGAGTTTGAGGCTCTGGACGATGTTGACGATGG
>JAPKZC010000998.1:0-1227 GCA_026394025.1 Candidatus Solibacter sp. | reverse complement strand
TTCATCGATAGAGGCATCGTGCTGGGTGGCGAGAAAGGTCTTCTTGTCGCCGGCCATGGCCTCTTCCAACGCCCGGACGCGGGATTCGCGCCCGACCACGAACGGAGTCATCATGTAGGGAAAGATGACCACGTCGCGGATGGGCATCATCGGCAGACGTTTTGTATCGGATTTTTCCTTCGAAGTAAGCATTGTTCTCCCCAGCGGGATTTGTACAACCCCAGTCCCCCGGTGCGCGGTTTGTTCAGGAAATTACGGTTAACCGGCCTTTTCCAATATTGTAAGACTGATTTTCTGCGAGAGCACCATCTCTTTGGTGACCTGGAACTCGCGTACTTTCTTGTAGGAAGGCAGGTAGTACATGAGATCCAGCATCAGGTCTTCCAGAATCATGCGCAAACCACGCGCGCCCACCTTGCGCTCCATGGCCAGATCGGCAATGGCTTCGATGGCTTCGTCGCTGAACTTGAGGCGAACGTTCTCAAATTCGAAGAGTTTCTGATACTGCTTGATGATGGCGTTCTTGGGTCTGGTCAGGATCAGGATCAGGGCCGAGCGGTCCAAATCTTCCAGCACGGCGCTCACCGGCAGACGGCCGATGAATTCCGGTATGAAACCAAACTTGATCAGGGTTTTCTCCTCCTCCTGCAAGAAGCCCATGCTCTTCTTGCCGGTACGGCGCGCAATCACCTTTTCCAGGCCCACGAAAGCGCCGCCGCAGATGAACAAAATGTTGGTGGTGTCCACCGGCGTGAACTCCTGGTGCGGGTGCTTGCGTCCACCCTGCGGGGGAACGTTGGCGATAGTGCCTTCCAGAATCTTCAAAAGCGCCTGCTGCACGCCCTCGCCGGAGACATCGCGCGTGATCGACGGGTTCTCATCCTTGCGGCAGATCTTATCGATCTCGTCGATGTAGATGATGCCTTGCTGGCACTTCTGCACGTCGCCATCGGCCGCCTGGAGGAGTTTGAGGATGATGTTCTCGACGTCCTCACCGACGTACCCGGCCTCGGTCAAGGTGGTGGCATCGACAATCGCAAACGGCACGTCCAGGATCTTGGCCAGGGTTTGCGCCATCAGGGTTTTGCCGGTGCCGGTGGGACCGATCAGCAGGATATTCGATTTCTGCAGTTCGACCTCGGTGTTGCGCATGCGGTTCATGTGAATCCGCTTGCAGTGGTTGTAAACCGCCACCGCCAACTTCTTCTTCGTGGACTCCTGGCCAAT
>JAPKZC010000880.1 GCA_026394025.1 Candidatus Solibacter sp. | reverse complement strand
CCCGTGGCGGTGGCGGCGGCGCTGGCGGCGCCCGGCGTGTTCACAGCGGACGGATCGGGGCGCGGACAGGCCGCGGCGGTGAACCAGGACGGGACGCGGAACGGACCGGCAACTCCGGCGCCGGCGGGTTCGGTGCTCACCCTGTACGCGACGGGCGAGGGTCAGACCTTGCCGGCGGGGGTGGACGGGAAGGTGGGCGCGGCTCCCCTGCCCCAACCGGTGGCGCCGGTGACGATGACGGTGGGCGGGGTGGCCGCGGAGGTGCGCTACGCGGGCGGAGCGCCGGGGCAGATTGCCGGTGTGATGCAGGTGAATGTGGTCGTGCCTGGCGGTTTGGCCGGTGCGGTACCCGTGGTCTTGACCGTGAGCGGTGTGGCGAGCCAGCCCGGAGTGACAGTCGCGGTGCGGTAAGTGGCATAAGGCTCCGCCTTATGCATCCGGGTTGTACTTACTTCCTCACCTCGCCCTTCGTCCGCCAGCCGTGGCCGGGGCGGCGGCGGGGCGCGATTCACCTGTAACTACGTACGGGGACTGTTCGAAGCGGCTGCCTCCGGTGGCCAACTTCACCGTGCGGAGCGCGTCGTTGCCGGCCAGGACCAGGACCATGTGGGCCGGGTCATGCGGGTTCTTGGCGGCAAAGCTGAGCGCCTCCCGCTCGCTCGCGTGGGTCTGGTTCTCTATCTTGAAGACACCGGCCTGGTAATCCAGATTGATCTGCTTTGCCCACGCGGCCAAAGCCGTATTCGCTTCGGGACGGCCCACGAAGATGACATCCTTGTGCGCCAGTAACTCGTCGCTAACTTCGAAGTCCTTGTAAATCGGCACCTGACCCTCGAATTGGTTGAGATACTGCGCCTGAAGCTGCTCGGCGGCGTACCGGTTGGCGCCGGCTTCGCGCTGTGTGCCGTAAACCAGCACGGCGGTGCCGAGCCGGCGGCCGATGTCACTTACCGTGTACGCGGGGCCGTCGGCCGGCTCGGCAACCTCAAAGGGAACTCCGGCTTTGTCGAGGAAGCTCTGCGCGCTTACCGTCTTCGTGGTGTTCTCAGCGAACCAGGCAGCGAGGAGGTTGAGGAACCGGTCGTCGCCTAACTTACGGCGAAGCGCATCGAGGAAGAAGACACCCAGGCTCTCTTCGATGCGGAAACGGTTCATCGCGTTGTCGGGAGAGAGTTTCAGACCCCGATACTGAATCCGGCGGGCTTCGAGAGCCTTCTCCAGATCGTCGGATTGCAGAAGCGCGTAATAGGCGGTGGTCCCGGCGGCGAACCAGGTATCGGAATCGGCGGCCGGGACGATCCAGCCCTTCCACAACCGGTCGCGGAAGTTGTTAGCCGCGGGGCGCGCCAGACTCGGGCGGCTTGGGATTGAGGCGCGCCTGCTCGATTTCCGCCAGTTGATTTGGGGGCGCGGTGGTGAACAGCCCATAGCCGCTGGGGTAGAGGCCATCGTTCTTTTCGTAACCGCCGCGCGCCACCCATTCACGCTGGTTGGGCTTGCCGATGGCGGCCCAGACCATCATATGATTCGCCATTTCGGCGGTGATCACTTTGGCGTCCATGGTGCTGGCGCTCACCAGCGGGGCGGTGCGGAAAGCAAGATAGGCGAACTGCTCATCGATCTGTCCGCGGTACTTACGGTAAAGATCTTGCCAGGCAAGATCGCGCGCCTGCGGGACATAAGGAATGTATTCGGGTCGGCCCTGGGGGTCGGGGAAATACTCGGTGCGGATAGCCGGATCCTTGGCGTTGTTATTACCCCAGTAGAAGCCGGGGGTATCGCCAAACCACTCGTTCTTTGCGCTGCGCCACAATTTGGTATGCGCGGTGCCGAGTTCGTACATCGCAATCTCATTCGTCTTGGCGTCGCCCATCAGCCACTCATTGGTGTAGAGACCGTTGTTGCGCGTGCCCAGTTGCTTGACCACTTCGTCGATGGAGCCGCCGTACTGAATCGCCATGCGGGCGCGGAAGGCGACGGGCGTGCCCTGCGGATTGAAGGCGGTCTGGCGGATGGTGGTTTCGGTGAGCACGATTCCGGCGTCGTTCTGATACCAATCCGTGCCGCTCTCGATTCCGCCGGGGTAACTCTGCATCAGAATACGGTGGCCCTTCTCGGGCTTGACGTCGATCCAGATATTAGTTTGTTCGGCTAGCGTAAGTGGCCACCAGGTGACGTGGCCGATCACCATCTTGCCATCGCGCGTGGCGGCGCCGGTGGCGGCAAAGGCGCTGCAATGATCGAGGACGGAATCGCGCTTCTTGTCGTAGTAAGTGGGCGGTTCGAACTTAAGGGTCTCCAGGCCGGTGGGGGTGACTGCCATGGCGCTGTGGAGTTCGTTGAGTTCGACGGTTACGTTTGAGACTACGATATCGACCACGTCGAGGCGGCGGCCCTGCCACTTGGCGCCGGCGTCACTCGCGCCATCGGCGATGCCCCGCATTTCCTCCAGAATTTCGCTGTCGAAGCCGCGGAGAAAGATCGCGCTCGCCTGGGTACGGAAGGCGCCCCATCCGGCGGCGCCCCCACCCAGGTCGGCGGCGCAGCGATCGAGATACTCGGGAATTTCGCGCGCCATGAGATATCCATGCTGGTAGCCGCGCTCGTAGGGCTTACCTTCGATGTGGAGATAGATCCAGCCGGCGGCGGGGTAGCGGTAGGCGGGGCCGAAGGTCTTGACGGCTTCCCGGGCGGGCCACGCACCGGTAGTGGAGGCTTCGTCCAGCGAGACGCCTTCAAACCAGGCCTTGCCCTTGAACGCGCCGCCGTTCGCCACGGCGAGGAGGATGGCATCCTGCGCGCGAGTGGCGGTGAACTTGAGGGAGAGGCGGGTCCAGGGGCGGGTGCCGGCGAGCGTTTCGGAGTGGACGTCGAAGGGCATGGACGCCATGGAGAGCGCCGCGCCGGTGGCGATGGGGGAGCGGGATGTGTCGCTGACGGTCAGGTTATCGGTGCGCACCCAGGCCGAGAGTTCGTAGCGCTTGCCGATGGTAAGAGACACGGGTGCGGAGCGGATGAGGGCGTCTGGATATTGGCCGCCGGGTTCGACGCGGAGCGACTTGGGCGCGGTGTGGTGGATGGCGGAATCCGCGGCGGCGGCGCCGTGAACGACCGTAAGTTGCTCGACCGATGCCTGGTAAACGGTAGTCGCGGCGTGGGCAGTGACGGCGATCAGGCAAAGGAAAAAAGTGCGCATGGAGGGCTCTCCTGGGAGCTTAGGATAACAGAGTTGCGTGAGCGGGTCTCTGTCAACGCACGCGAACTGTCAAGGCAAAGTAGAAACGTCCTATTCCCAGCAAAGTAGAAATGTCCTGTTTTAGGGGGGCTGCCTGGGAGGC
>JAPKZC010000037.1 GCA_026394025.1 Candidatus Solibacter sp. | reverse complement strand
GATCGATCATGAACTCGGTGGTGCCGCGCACAAAGCCCGCCGTGCACAGCGGCCCGCGCGCGGTCACCATCGGCAAGATGTAGCCGTGGTCCAGAATCCGTTGCCGGGCCATCCCGATGCGGTGCAGGGTGAGCGCCGCAAAAGCGTCCGCTTCCACTTCATACTCCGGAAAATTGTCGATGTCTTCCAGGCGATAGAGCGTGTGGTATTCGCTCGGCGTGTTGTCCTGCCAGAATTTGATCTTGGAGCCCAGCACCGAAGGCTCCGCCGCCATGCCATATTCCATCCACCACGACGGAATGAAAATGATATCCGGAAACTCGCGCATGATCTTGAGGTTGGATTGGAACCAGAGTTCGGGATCCAGGAAGTAGTCCATGTGCTTGATGCCCAGATAGCCTGGAATCCAGGGACTGTCCACGATTAACGCCATCGGGACCTTGTCCATCTTCTCGCGGCGGGCCGCGCGCTTAAACGTCTCCCACTGTTCCTTCAACATGACTTCCCTTTCGTTGTTCGCCGTGAGGCCAGCGCTGAACATTGTTGTACCATGAAACAAAATATGAAAATCCGGGATATTCGCGCCACCACGGTCACGGTCCCGCTGGAAGCCCCGTTGCGCCATGCCAATGGCTGCCACTGGGGGCGCTTTGTCCGGACCATCGTCGAAGTGGAGACGGATACCGGCCTCATCGGGCTGGGCGAGATGGGCGGCGGCGGCGAATCGGCCGAAGCGGTTTTCCGCGCCATGAAGGCGTACCTAGTGGGCCACGACCCCGTCCGCATCGAGGAAATGCGCTTCCTCATCGCCAATCCCACGGCCTCTCTCTACAACAATCGTACGCAGATTCTGGCCGCGCTGGAATTCGCCTGTCTCGACATTCTGGGGCAAGCTTGGGGCGTCCCGGTCTCTGAGATTCTCGGCGGGCGCCTGCGCGACCGGGTCCCGTTTGCCGCCTACTGCTTCTTCCGTTACCCCGACCCCGCTACCGGCACGGGCGAGGTCCGCACCATTGATCAGGTGCTGGAGAATGCCCGCGCCCTCAAACAGCGCTTCGGCTGCACCACCCACAAGATGAAGGCCGGCGTTTTTCCTCAGGATTACGAACTCGAAGCCTATCGCGCCCTCGCCAACGAATTCCCCGGCGATTCCTACCGCTTCGACCCCAATGCTGTGTGGTCCACCGAACAGGCCATCCGCTTCGGTCAGGCCATCGAGGGGCTGCGTAATGATTACCTGGAAGACCCGGTCTACGGCCTCGCCGGCATGCGCCGCACCCGCCAAATGGTCCGCGTGCCGCTCGCCACCAACACCGTGGTGGTCAACTTCGAGCAGCTCGCCGCCAATGTTCTCGATACCGCGGTCGATGTGATTCTGCTCGATACCACATTCTGGGGCGGCATCCGCGCCTGCGTGAAAGCCGCCGCAGTCTGCGAGACGTTCCAACTCGGTGTCGCCGTCCACTCTTCCGGCGAACTGGGCATTCAACTGGCCACCATGCTGCATCTCGGCGCCGTCATCCCCAACCTCTCCTTCGCCGCCGATGCCCATTACCATCACTTGACGGACGACGTCATTCAGGGCGGCCTTATGCGCTACGAGAACGGCGCCATCCGTGTGCCCGATCAACCCGGCCTCGGCGTCAAACTCGATCGCGAAAAACTGCGTGAGTACGGCGAACTCTACAAGCGTCTCGGCGGCTACCCTTATGATCA
The DNA here is from genome assembly GCA_026394025.1 of Candidatus Solibacter sp. GTDB lineage: Bacteria > Acidobacteriota > Terriglobia > Bryobacterales > Bryobacteraceae > Solibacter. The sequence continues at coordinate 109 of JAPKZC010000037.1, read as the reverse complement.
GGATCCCGGCCGCCCCGGCTGGACCCCCATCGTTCCCAACGACCGCTGGGCAGATCCCAGAGACGATCGCCCGGTCTCCATCCCCCACTGATGCGGACCTCGAACCCAT
>JAPKZC010000135.1 GCA_026394025.1 Candidatus Solibacter sp. | reverse complement strand
TCGGTGGAGCGCGGGTATGAGAATCATCCGGTGATCTTTGTGAGTTGGTACGGGGCTTCCGCCTATGCGAAATGGGCCGGGAAACGGCTGCCCACGGAGCAGGAGTGGGAGAAGGCGGCGCGCGGCATCGACGGGCGCACGTTTCCCTGGGGAGAGGAGTTCGACCCGGCGCGGTGCAACACGCGGGAGAGCGGGACGGGAGGCACTACCGAGGTGGGCAGATACGGAGAGCCGGGGCGGTCGCCCAACGGCGCTGAGGACATGGCCGGGAACGTCTGGGAGTGGACCGGTAGCTGGTCGACGGAGAAGGAGGAGTACCGTGTGCGTCGGGGCGGCTCTTGGTACGCCCCTCGTGCCGGCGCCGCCTGCGTGTACCGCAACGTCGATGATCCGTACAACCTCGACGCCGACATCGGGTTTCGTTGCGCCAGGACGTAATCTAACCCTGTACCGGCTTGGATGGCCGGGTAGACACCACAGCCAAGTTTCCCTTGACAAATTCCATAGTTCAATTATGATTGAAATATGGAACAGGCCATCGATTGGAACCTCATCGATGAGATTGAGGACGACGACCCCATCACCGAACAGGCCGCTCAACGGGTGCGCGACCACGCGCCGGCGGGCTGCCTGATTTGCGCGCTCGAGGAATGGGACGACGAATGAAACACAAACCGGAACAAGTTACCCGCTATGCCGACATGTTCGCCGCCATGGGGACCGAATCGCGGCTGCGCATCATGCAACTGCTGCTTTCCGCGCATCCCGGCGGAATGGTGGTGGGAGAGATTCAGCAGGAGTTGGGAGTTTCGGCATCCAACCTGTCGCATCATCTGGACAAGCTCAAGAACGAAGAACTGGTGACGGTGACGCGCGAAGGCACCTTTCTGCGGTGCACCGCGAACGCCCGAACCCTACAGGAATTACTCGGCTTCCTCTATGCCGAATGTTGCACGCGAAACGAGGCAGTCAAGCCCGATGCCATCATTACCATCAGCAAATAAATAAGGAGAACGCCATCATGCCAACCGAAAACATCACCGACGCTGTAAAGGAGAAGTACGGACAGGCCGCGCTGCGCGTGGTCGCGGGAGGCTCAGCTTCGTGTTGCTCGGGCGCACCGTCCGATGCACACTGCTGCGACCCGATCACCGGCAACCTCTACGGCGCCGAACTGGCCGAACTGCCCGAGACCGCGGTGCTCGCCAGCCTGGGCTGCGGCAACCCGGCGGCGCTGGCCCAATTGAACCCCGGCGAGGTGGTTCTCGATCTGGGTTCCGGCGGCGGCATCGACGTGCTGCTCTCGGCACGCCGCGTCGGACCCACCGGCAAGGCCTACGGGCTCGATATGACCGATGAAATGCTGGCGCTCGCCAATGCCAACAAGGCCAAGTCCGGGATTGAGAACGTGGAGTTCCTGAAAGGCCAGATCGAGAGCATACCGCTACCCGATGCGTCGGTGGACGTGATCATTTCCAACTGCGTCATCAACCTCTCCGCCGATAAGGACCGCGTCCTGGCCGAGGCGTTCCGCGTCCTCAAGCCGGGCGGGCGCTTCGCGGTGTCGGACGTGGTGACGCGCGGCGAAATCCCCGCCGAAATACGGGAGCATGTCCTGCTCTGGGTGGGCTGCCTGGCCGGCGCACTCGACGAACATGAATACCGGAGCAAGTTGTCGGCTGCCGGGTTCGAAGCGGTAAACGTGGAACCCACCCGCATCTATCGCGTCGCCGATGCGCGGGAATTCCTCTCCGGCAAAGGGCTCGACGTGGACGCCATCGCGCCCCTTGTGGATGAGAAGTTCCTCAGCGCTTTTATCCGCGCGCGCAAACCCGACGCCACCGCTCCCTGCTGCGGCCCCACCTGTTGCACGTAGAGCCTTGGCAAGGACGCTCGGCGCTTCCGTCAACTACGTAATCGACCAGCCCTTGCGGACGGTGGGGGTGAGGTATTTGTTGGCTTCCGCGTTGTTGGTGAACTTCATCTTCGCCTGGTCGTATTCCAGTTTGCCCTCGACGCGAAGCGCGATTACGCCCAGCAGCATCCACTCGACGAACGGCGCGGCCACGTTGAAGTTTGAGCACGCGGCGTCGCCTCCCTTGCAGGCGCGGATCCAATCGCGGTAGTGGCCCGGCGAGCGCGTCAACAACTGCGGCGGGAACTTGTACTCGCGCATCTTCTCCACCGGCAGGAGACGCGTCTGCTCGCCGTAAGTCCCGCTGGTGAGCATGCCCTTGTCGCCGATGAACAGGCTGCCGTTGGGCGTCACGCGGGCACGTTCCGCCGCCGGCAGATATCCGTCGTTCCACTTGAAGACCTGACCGACGAACCCGCTTGGCGGGGGCGGCGCGACGGGCGCCGCACCGGTCGCTGCCCGCTGTCCGCGGCCGCCACCCATCGAGGGCAAGTCGCCCAGATACTCGCCTTCGGGCACGCCCTTGATCTTGGGCTGTTCCTTCATTCCGTCGTACCAGTACAACGTGACGGCGGGCATGTTGCCGCGCGCGGCGAACTCAAACTTCGTGGTGGATGCCTTGGGGAACATGAAATCGCTGGCGCCTTCCTTCTTGATACATTCCACCGAGGTGGGCGCGCCCAGTTTCAGCGCCAGGTTCGGCGCGCCAAGAATGTGGCACGCCATATCGCCCAGCGCGCCGCAGCCGAAATCATAGAACCCGCGCCAGTTGAACGGCTGGTAAAAATTGCGGCTGGAGCGGCCTTCGGCGTTGCCTTCTGCGCCCGAAGTGAACTCCCGCTGGTTGGCGATGCCCAGCCATAGATCCCAATCGAGTGTCGCGGGCACCGGCGTCGCCGCCGGGATGGAGGTCAGCCCCTGCGGCCAGATTGGCCGGTTCGTCCACGCGTGCACTTCGGTTACGTTGCCGATCTCGCCGCCCCAGATCCTTTCCGCGCACTGCCGCGTGCCTTCGTTCGAGTAGCCCTGGTTCCCCATCTGGGTGGCCACCTTGTACTTGTTGGCGGCCTCCACCATCATGCGCGCTTCCTTCACCGTGCGCACCAGCGGCTTCTGCGTGTATACGTGCTTGCCGCGCTCCATGCAGTGGATGGCCGCGGTGGCGTGCATGTGGTCGGGGATGGTCACGATGACGGCGTCGATGCCGTTACCTTCGGTGTCCAGCATCTTACGAAAATCTCTGTACTTCGGCGCCTTCTCGAATTGCTTGTAGATGGCCGCGGCCTGCTTATCGTCCACGTCGCACAACGCGACGATATTCTCCGTCGGCGAGCAGCCCCGGATGTCGCTCGCCGCCTTGCCGCCCGCGCCGATGGAGGCGATATTCAGCTTCTCGTTCGGTGATTTGTACCCCAACCCCTTCAGCGAAGGAGTGCTGCCAAACCCGCCTGCCGGAACCGCGCCGGCGAGCAGCGTG
>JAPKZC010001013.1 GCA_026394025.1 Candidatus Solibacter sp. | reverse complement strand
GCCGCCACGTCCACCACGCCCTTCGCCCGGCGGCGGGTTATCTCCGCCGCGGCCTCTGCCACCACGGCCTCCGGCGGGGGGAGGATCGTCTCCTCCTCGCCCACCGCGACCTCCTCGCCCACCTCCTCCTCCGCGTCCGCCGGGGGGCGGATTGTCATCGGGTTGCGCGTCCACCTTGTCCAGGCCGGTCTTGCCGCGCTCGGATGCGGGCAGTTCGATGACGCCGGCCGGAACGAGGGTGCGGCCGGCGAACCCGGGATAATCGGGGGCGTAGCGGTTGATTTTGAAGACGGCGTTCCAGTTGTGACCGCGCTGGTCTTTGCCGGAGACTTCGCCTTGGGCGAGAATGCCGCCGCGTACCATGGGGTTGACGTACTCCCAGACGTTTTCGCCCGTGTTTGTGACTTCGAAGAAGACACCGCGCACCCCGGCGCAGCTCAGGGTATTGCCGTTGGGCAGGCGCTGTGCACCGGAGATTTCGGCGGAATAGAAGTCCTCGCGGGGAGAGGACTGGTAAGTCCAGAGCGGATGATCGGGGCCGAAGGTCTTTCCGGGGGCGAGCGCGTGCGCGCCGGCGGAGTCGATCGGTGGGGCGATTTCGTCGATCGTGGAGTAGCCGCGGTCGAGCCCGTTGTTGAAGATGAGGATGTGGCCCGCGCCGGGGGAGCCGTCCGGGATCCACTGGGCGTCGTGCTGCTGGAAGAGGCGGCGGTCGCGCCCGGTGCCGCGCCCGTACGCGGCGGGGTTTCCCCAGCGGTAGATCAGGTCGCCGCCCTTGCCGCGCTTGCCGCCGGAGTGGGTGGCCGCCTGCGCCGTGGTGGTGGAGTGGTCGATGACCCAGATTTCGTTGAAGCCGCGGGTGCTGATGAGGATCTGATCGAGCTTGGGGTTATAGGCAACGGAGTTGAAGTGGTTCCAGAAGGATGGGATGCCTCGACCCGAGCCGTGGACGTCGATCAACTCGGGGTGGGCGGCGGGGTCGCCGTGATTGGCTTTGGAGGGGTCGGAGTTCTGGATGAGGTGGTCCCAGACGCGCCACTGCCAGACGATGTTGCCGGACTTCGGGCCGGTCGGCTCGATTTCGAGCAGGTATTCCGGGGAAAGGGAGCCATCGCGCAGCATCTCGGGATTGAAGCCGGCGCGGACGCACTCCTCCTGGGATTTGCGCTCCACGGCCATGGCGAGGACGTGCCCGTTGGGAAGGGGTTTGATGTCGTGGTGCATCTGGTAATCGCGGGTGGCATGGCGGAACTCCCAGACGAGGTTGCCGTCCCAATCGAACTCTTCGATGATGCCGCCCTCGCCGCCGCCGATGCCGCCCTGCACTTTCAACATGCCGGCACGGAGCAGGTGACCGTTGGGCAGGAGGTAGACGGATTGACCGGGCTCGTACTGGCTCTTCCATGAGCGGACGGTGCGGCCGTTGTTGTCAATCAGGTAGGTAACGGTGTTGTGCTTGGGGGCGAACAGGGTGTAGCCGGGCGGGGAGGGCTTTGGGGGAGTTACGGAAGAGGCCGACCGTCTGGGTGGGCGGGGCTTCGCCGGCCGGCGATTGCGCGGCGCGGGCTGCGGCCAGCACCGGGCGGAAGCCGATGGCGTAGTAGGGATGGTCGGGGTCCTGGGGACCGCGGAAGTAAGAAGGATTGCGGTTGGAGACGCGGGAGTGGCCGTACTCGCCGTTGTACCAACTGCCGCCTCGGACGCCGCGATAGGGCTTGCCGTCGGGCATGGGGCTGCCGGTGGCTGTACCGGGCGGGTTGGCGGCGGGGATGGCGCGGTAGTAGTCGCAGGCATACCAATCGTTGACCCATTGCCAAACATTGCCGGCCATGTCGAAGAGGCCATACCCGTTGGCGCCATCAGCAGTCTGGCAGGTTTCCTGGAGACCCGGCCAGTGGATGTCCGCCTTGCGGTGGAGTTGGCCGTTGAAGAAGGCGACGGGAGTCGTCCAGGGGAGGGGGCCGGCTTCGTAGGGATCGCCGGAATTGGGCCAGTTCGCTTTGGCGGTGTCGGGCTGATCGCCCCAGGGGAAGATGCGGTAGGGCTGATGCTGCCCGCCGCGGGCGGCATACTCCCATTCGGCCTCGGTGGGGAGGCGGTAGCCGGGGCGCGCGAGATCACAGGCCCAGGTCGCGGTGTCGTAGAGTTGCGGGAGGTTCTGTTCGGTGCTGAGGAAATTGCAGTAGGCGGCGGCGCCGTGCCAGCGGACGCAGACCATGGGGTGATTTTCGCGGGCGTCCAGGACGGTGAACTTCGCGCCGTCCCAGCCGATGGGGCTGTAGCGGGAGGCTGCGCGGGTTTCGCAGAGGAGTTCGCGGCTGCCGGCCGGGTAGACAAGGCCCTGCTCGACGCGGATCAGGCGTTTGGCAAGCGCGGCATTCAGATAGCGGCAATACTGTTCGCCGGTGACGTGGGTCGCCTGCATCTGGAAGGCGTCGAGGCGGACGGTGTGTACAGGGATCTCGTCATTGCCGTGGTCGCTTGCGCCGAGTCCCTGGTGGTCTCCCATTTCGAAGGACCCGGCTGGGATGGCGACGAAGCCGGTGGTGGGGCGCGTGGACTGGGAGAACACGGAGAGCGACAAAAGGGCCAGTGCGGTGAACCCCGCGGCGGCTATCGGTCTGGTCATAGGTCTGCTCCTTAACCTCAACGCGGAGCGGCGCTGGGCGGATGGATGGTCAAGCTGTCCGCCACTTCGCGGTTCTTGCGGTCGCCGGACTGAGCAGCCGGGGGCCAGGTTCGCACGAATTCGGTTCGCACCTGGGACGGGGACACGGTTACGCGGATGTGGCCGGAGCCATCGAGCACCGTGCCGTGGGTGTAATCGTAGTCGGCGGCGCGGTTTCCCACGCGGGGGTTGAGCGCGCCGGGTTGAGGGATTTCCTGGTAGAGGATGCCATCGAGTTCCTGGCGGGCGTACAGGTGGTCGTGGCCGTGGAAGACGGCGGTGACGTGGTTGGCCACCAGCAACTGGTGGATGGGCATGGGCCAGCCGGGACGCGCCTGGGCAAAGCCGGGGGAGTTGTCGAGGTTGAGGCCGCCCCATTCCAGATAGCGCGCCACTTCGACGCCGCCGCGCATTTTGCCGTCCATACCGGCACGTCCGTGCGTTGTCCGCTGGCATCGACGCGCAGGCCGACGATCGCGCCGACGCCGTTCGTCCCCATGGTGAACATTCCGGGCGCCACCGCGTCCACGGTGATCGTACCGGAGAGGTTCTTGCCGGAATCGCGCACTACGGTGACCGTGGCTTTCCCGGCGGCGATGCCATCCGGGACTACCAGGTTGATCTGCTGCGGCGAAACGTAATAGGGCTGGCAGGTCCGGGTGGAGTTCGCACTGTCGGTGATGGTCACGCTCGCGCCTGCCAGCTTCGTCGGCAGCGTCGAGGTCGAGGCTGCGACCCCGCTATCGGCCAGACCGCTGTCGCCGAAGATTGTCAGGATGGCTCCCGCCGACGTCGATCCGACCAGCAGGCTGGCGCCGTTGACGTAACGCGTCCCGTAGGCTTCGACCGTACCTTTCGGCGTGAGGTCCTGGCCCGCCAGCCCTGAATAGTCCGGGGCGTACTTACGGACCTTGAAGACGTTGGCCAGACTCTGCCCCTGCTGATCGGCCCCCGGCGTTTGACCCTGTAACAGAGGTCCTGCCTGGACCACGGGATTGATGTACTTCCAGACGATTT
>JAPKZC010000177.1:3553-8790 GCA_026394025.1 Candidatus Solibacter sp. | reverse complement strand
ATCGACGTCACTTCGAAGATGCAGGCGGACGGGAGCTTCGCATGGCAGCCGCCGGCGGGGACGTGGGAGATCCTGCGGCTGGGATACATGGCGTCGGGCGCGAAGGTCTCGACTTCGAGCGGCGCGTGGCAGGGCCTGGCGATCGACTATCTGGATCGGGCGGAGCTGGAGTACTATTGGCGCGAGCACATCGACCCGCTGCTGTCCGACGCCAAGCCGTACCTCGGCAAGACGCTGCGCTACCTCTTGACCGATAGCTGGGAATTGGGTGGCGTGAATTGGACCGGCAAGTTCCGCGAGGAGTTCCGCCAGCGGCGGGGATACGACCTGCTGCCCTATCTGCCGGTAGTCGCCGGGCGCTTGATGGAAGATCGCGAGACCAGCAATCGCTTCCTCAACGATCTCAGGCGCACCGTGGCCGACCTGGTGATCGCGGGGCACTATCAGGTGTTCGCGGAATTGGCGGCGCGCAGCGGATTGCAGATTCATCCGGAATCGGGCGGGCCGCATGGCGCACCGTTGGACGCGCTTCAAACGCTCGGGGTGAGCGCGCTCCCGCAGATGGAGTTCTGGGCGCGCTCGCCCACCCATCGCGTGAAGGACGAAGAGCGCTTTTTCGTCAAGCAGGGGTCGAGCGCGGCGCATACCTACGGCAAAACGCTGGTGGCGGCCGAGGGCTTCACCACCATCGGTCCGCATTGGGAGGAATCCATCTGGAACAATCTGAAGCCCACCTTCGATCAGGCTTTATGTGAGGGATTGAACCGGCTGATCTGGCACACGTTTACCTCGTCGCCGAAAGAGGCGGGTCTGCCGGGGCAGGAGTACTTCGCGGGCACCCATCTCAATCCCAACGTCACCTGGTGGAAGCAGGCGCGGGCGTTTTTGAGCTACATCAATCGCAGCCAGTTCCTGATGCAGCAGGGCGTACCGGTGTCTGACGTCTTGGTCTACTATGGCGACCATGTGCCGAATTTCGTGCGGAACAAGGGCGACGACCCGGCGCAGGTGCTGCCCGGCTACGATTACGACGCGATCGACGAGCACGCGCTGGCGACTCGCACCAGCGCGAAGGACGGGCACATCGTGCTGCCCGAGGGCACTGCGTACCAGGTGCTGGTGCTGCCGGACCGGCCCAGTATTTCGCTGGCCGCGCTCGGTGCGGTGCAGAAATTGGTGGTGGGCGGCGCGGCGGTGATCGGTCCGAAGCCGCAGCGCACCACCGGGCTAGGCGATGACCGCGCGGTGCGCGCCGTGGCGGACCAGGTGTGGGGCAAGGTGTACACCGGGCAGACCACGCGCGCCGTCCTGGAATCGCGCGGAGTTAAACCCGATTTCGAAGGACCCGAGCAGACGGAATTTGTCCATCGCCGCGCGGGCAACACGGATATCTACTTTGTGCGCAACAGCAAGCCCGAACCGATGCACGCCGAGATCACGCTGCGCGTGCAGGGGAAAGCGCCCGAGCTTTGGCACGCGGAAAGTGGCCGCATTGAGGCAGCCTCGATTTACGACGCCACGCCGGACGGGCGTACCAAAATGCCGTTGTGGCTGGAGCCCAACGGCAGCGTGTTCATCGTATTTCGCAAGCCCGTAACTGCGCACTTGGTTCAAGTTTCCCGCGGTGGCGCCAGCCTGTCGGCGGAAAGTGAAGTGCGGATTGCTTCCGGCGTTCTGGTGACGCGGGCGGGCGGGCATTACGAGGCGAAGACGGCGGCAGGCAAGACGGTGACGGTGGAGGTTCCTCCGGCGCTGCCGCTGAAGCCGCTGGGAGATGCATGGACGGTCCGGTTTGCGCCGGATTGGGGCGCGCCCCCGCAGACTAGTTTCGACAAGCTGCGTTCGTGGAGCGAGCATAGCGAGCCGGGCATCAAGTACTTTTCCGGCACGGCGCGCTATGCGAAGAAGATTGAGATTCCACAAGAGCTACTGCAATCGGGGCGCGAGTTGTGGCTCGATTTGGGCGAGGTGCGCGAGATCGCCGAAGTGTGGCTGAACGGCAAGGCGCTGGGCGTGCTGTGGAAGAAGCCGTTCGAGGTGGAACTATCCGCAGTGGCGCGGGTGGGCTCGAACGATCTGGAAATTGAAGTGACGAACCTGTGGCCCAATCGCCTGATTGGCGATCAGCAACTGCCGCCGGAGAGGCGATTGACCCGCACCAATATCACGAAGTTTACGGCCAAATCTCCGCTCATGCCGTCGGGCCTGTTGGGTCCGGTCGGTCTGCGCACGGCCTGGCGCGTGAAGCTCGCCTACTGAGCACATCGCTCCCTAACGGTCGCGGCTCTGATTGGAGTCCCGTGGGGTCAACTGGTCCACCCGGGCCGCGGCCCTGACTAATCCGAGCCTATCGACAGCGCCTTCACCAGTTCGTAGAGGAACGTCTGCCCTTCGTAGAAAGACTGCACCGGCATGCGTTCGTCGCGGCCGTGCGCGCGCACGTCATCGCGATCCACGAAGAAACCCTGCACGCCATAGGTCGGGATTCCCGCCAGGCGCAGGTAACGCCCATCACTTGCGCCCACTGCCATGGTTGGCAGCATGACCACGCCCGGCCACATGATGTCGCCAATGCGGGCGATCGCCTTGAGAACATCGGGCCGCAGGGGCGATGCCGGACTCCCGCCCTCGGCGATCAGTTGGTCAGCACCATCAACACGGCGCGCCTGCAGTCATTGCTCGCCTACCTGGTCTTGCACCCTCACGCACCTCAATCCCGGCAGCACCCGGCAGTTGACGTTCGCCGCCGCCAGTTGGGGCAGGGCGTTGACGGCGTGGCCGCCCTCGAGTTGCGTCGCGACACACGTGGTCCGCAGCGCCGCGTTCATCGCGGCGGATGCCGCGCCGACTCTGCGCATCGCCTCCTCCGAGCCCTCCGCAACCTTCGCCATGTCCGCCGCCAGCGGACCTTTCTCGATCTTCGCCATCTGCTGGAAGTAGGCCCGCGTCACTTCATTTAGGCGGAACGGGAAGGCAAACGACGACAGCCGGTAGAGCGCACCCGCCAAGTGATAGATGGCGTTGTCGGGCACGGGCCGCGAACTGTGGCCGCCTTTGTTGCGCACCTCCAACCGGAAATTCGCAAACGTCTTCTCGCTCAGCGAGATGTCGTTGGACACGCGCTTGCCGGCCACCAGTTCACCGCGCCCACCCTCGTTCAGCGCATACTCGGCTTCGATCAGCTCCCGTTTGTTTTTCAGCAGCCAATCCACGCCGTTGTACGGGCCGCCGCCTTCTTCGTCGGCCGTCAGCGCCACGATCAGGTCGCGATTCGGCCGGAAGCCTTCGTGCCGGTAGCGAATCAGGTTGGCGATCCAGACCGCCGCCTGCGCCCTGTCGTCCATCGTGCCGCGCCCGTAGAAGTAGCCATCCTTCTCGATCAACGTGAACGGGTCGGTAGTCCAATCCTCGCGCAGGGCTTCCACTACATCGATGTGGGCTAGCAGCAGGAGGGGCTTTCGCGCGCCGGTGCCGTGATAGCGCACCACGACGTTGGCCTTCCGTGGATTCGCGCCGCCCACGAAGATATCCGCCGCCGGAAAGCCCGCGGCCTTCAACCGCGCCGCCACCGCCTCCGCGATGGACGTGGTTGAGCCGGTGGTAAACCCGGACTTGCTCTCGATCATCTCCTGGTATATCTCCCGCGCTAGGCGCTGGTCTTGCACGGGAGGCATGACGTCGGCCCCGAGGCAGGCGAAACCGAGGGAAAACAGCAGCAGCATCTTGGACATTCCCAATATTCTCCCACGCGGAGATCGCGGAGAAACTGCCGTGCGAATTTCGGCCCGGCTTACTTCAGCAGCTTATCCAGATCATCGAGGGAAAGCGGCTGCGCTGGGCGGAATCCATCGCTGCGCGCGTATTCCTGGAGGCTGTGGAGCAACTGGCGGGCCACGGGACGGGTGTCCAGGTTGGTGGAGAGGTCGAAGGACGTTGCCAGGAGACGGCCTGTGCCGACGCTCGCTTCGAAGACGGCGCCGAGCTTGTGATTGCGATGGAAATCGTCGATCCACTGGACGATGGGGCGGAAGGCAGCGGGCGTGTCATTGAGGATGAAGGCGTGCGACCCTTCGGTGAGTTCCCACCATTGCCACTGGCTGTAGCTCGCGGTGGGAAACGCGGCGAGCGCGGGATGGGCAGGATCGCAGAGCAATCCCATGGCGGCGGGCTGGGTGGTGAAACTGCCGCTGCCCCACGCTTTCGACCAGAAGATGGGAAGAAATCGCATGGGCAGCAGACCGGTGGCGAGACGGGCGCGCGCGGCGGCATCGAGCGCGGCTGTCACCAGGACATCGGACGGCGGCGGGGTGTTGACGGCGGCGGGGTAGACCCAGATGTCCCAATCGTTGGCCTCTTCCCTGCCCCGGAGCGTGACAGCGAGCTTGAGGTGCGTGGCGGTCTTGAATTCGGCGAGTGGGAGACGGATCTCGCCGAGCGGCGTGACGCTGCCGAGCGGGACGGCGGCGCGCGGGAAATCACCGGCATGGAGGACGCGGCCGCTGTCATCGGTAAGGGACCAAGTGGCGTTGGCGTTGGGGATGGCCTCGCGGCCGTAGTGGGCAATTTCGGCTTGGGCCGTGAAGGTCTCGGCAGCGGTCCAGACGAACTTCTTCATGCTCACCAGCGGCACGGTTTGGCTGTTGAAGCGGCGGAATTCTTCGGGTGTAAGAATGCCCTTTGAATTCCAAAAGGAATCGAGCAGGCCAATGAGAGCTTCGCCTTGTCCCGGGAAATCCTGCAACTGGAGCAGGAAGAACCCGCCGAAATTGGGGGTGCGCAGGGCCGCCTCCATATCCTCTTTGTAGACGGACCAGGAGAACCTGCCGGAGGCGTGCTGGAAATCGCGGGCCTGATCGGCCATGCCGCGGGCGGCGAGCTGGTCGCGGAATACTTCGAGATTGCGCGCTTTGAGCACGCCGGTATAGCTGGCGATTTCGTCGTAGCTGGGGTACACGGCCCACTGTCCGAGCTCGTGCGCGACCAACGGCATTGGGGTGGCGCGGACGCTGGCGGAGAAATCGGCATCGGTGCCACCCTCGGTGCGGCTGAAGCGGGTGCCGTTGATGCGCAGGCGGCCGATGGAAGGCTGCTGCGTCATGTAGAAATCGGATGTAGGACCGGGGGCGCGGCGGCGATGGTCGGCGGAGAAGGTGTAGAGACGGCGCGGGTCGGCTGCCTTGTATTCGGCCACAAGGTCGTCCATGAATTTGTCGTCGCCCACCAATTCGTTGCCGAGG
>JAPKZC010000177.1:0-3541 GCA_026394025.1 Candidatus Solibacter sp. | reverse complement strand
GACCTTGTTGCTCCACACTGGAAGTTCGACTTGGAGGAGGAAGCCGGCGCGGTCGGCCGCGGTGAAGGCGGCTTCGGGCGGAGTATAGGAGTGGAAGCGGAAGGCGTTGAGTCCGTAGGAGCGGGCGATGCGGAAGAGACGCGCCCAGCTTTCGACGTCGGTGGGCGGATACCCGGTGAGCGGGAAGATATTGCATTCGAGGGTGCCGCGAAGGAAGATGGGGCGGCCGTTGAGCAGGAACTGCGTGCCGCGGGTGGAGATCTGGCGCAGTCCGAAAGTCACCTCGCGGTGGTCGCCGGCGAAATCAAGCGAGAGGGTGTAGAGCGAGGGAGCGTATTCGTCCCAGGGGCGCGCGCCGGGGATGGGCAGGGCGAGTTCGAAGGCGCCTTCGCGGGAGATTTTCATCGCGGCGGTGGAGCCTGCGAGTCCGGGGACGGCGGCGCGTAGATCGCCGGCGGCGAGCGTGCCGGGCAGGGCGCGGATCACGCCGGTAACGCGCACGCGGCGCGCGGCGACATCGGGATGGATGGCGAGGTCGTCGATCCACGTGGGTGCCCCGGAGCGCAGTTCGATCGCCCCCACGATGCCGTTCCAGTTGGTCTGTGTGTGCTCGCCAACGGCGTGCGCGTCGCGGCCGACATCGATCTTGTAGCTGTTGTCCACGCACAGGGTGATGCGGTGCGGGCCGGGCGGAAGGTCGGCGGAGAGATCGTACTCGTGGGGCGTGGAGAGGCTGTTGCGCATGCCGAGCGGGCGGCCGTCCACCCAGAGTTCGGTCTGCCAGTGGGGGCGTTCGAGGAAGAGGGTGATGCGGCGCCCGCGCCAGGAATCGGGGATGATAACTTCCCTCTGGTACCAGGCGGCGCCGGCGAACTTATAGGGGCGGGTGAGCCAGCCTTTGTCGGGCGTGACGGTCTTGACGCCGTAGCCGCCCTGGTCGGTGCTGCCGGGCAGAAACATGGTTTCGCCCTGAAAGCGACGCTCGAACCAGCGCTCGGAGTGGCCTGCGCCGGCGGAGTCCAATTGGATGTTCCATGTGCCTTGAAGCGCGATGCGCGCGGCGTCGGCGGCGGAGAGCGGCGCTACTGCGAGCGCGGCGAAGAAGCATATGCGAAGGGTGGTCACCGTGCCCACTATGGCATCGAGGCGGCGCGGCGGCAAGGGGGGATTCGAGGAAGCGCATTGATGGTCTTATGGCGGATAGCGGGTAGAGGGGCCGACTTGCGGAACGTGGGCCGGATCACCCATTACCGGGCGCTTGCCGGTTGATGCACCATCAGGGTCCGGTCAGCCAATATGTCTTGCATAGATTGCGGCAAAACGTCTTCAGACGAATACGGTTAATGCGCCTATTGTGGCACCGAGATGAATGTGACCTTGGCGGAGTCGATGGATAATGAGAAATCTGACCGCAGACGGTTGGCCGAACTCGCCATAAGCGAGCGGGTTTTCAAGAAGAGCCTTACTTGGTTGGGGATACTTGCGTCCCCTTTCCTGATCTCATTTGGCATCGCGGGCTTTCAGCTAAATAACTTCGTACAGAACACCAAAGAACAGGTTGATATCAAAACGAAAGCGGCCATCGGCCAGATCAAGAGCGCCGAAGACTATGCCCGATCCAGCATCGACGTGTTAGCGTGCCGTATTTGGCGACTCGGGCTATTTCTTCCGCTGTCGGCCCGTCAGCAGATCTCCCACCTTTGCGGCGGCGGAGTCCTGCATGTGGAGCAGCACTCGGCGCTATCCCGGCCTGTGGCCGCCTACCACACGTGGATCGCGATGATCTGAGGCGGTCCGGCATTGCCGTTGAAGACGCGCGTGGGACTGGCGGCAGCGAACAAGACGATCGCGGAGCCGCACAGAACCAAGGCGGGTTTCACGACAGGCAACATCCCCGAGGTGACGCTCGCCGTTGGAGACCGCCTCCGACAGGATATCCAGCTCCAGGTCGCGACTGTCGGCGAATCCATCGAAGTCACCGCAACCTCGCCCGCCCTCCAGACCGATAGCTCGACGAACGTAAGTCTGATCAACGCCCGTGCCATCCAGGATTTGCCCATCAACGGCCTCAACTTCGTTGTCTTGGCCCAACTCGCTGCTGGGGCGAATGAGGGTGAGGCCAATGGCTTGGCCAGCGGCGCGCGGCCCGATGACGCCGCCAGAGCTCGTCCGTGTGTCGATGAACCGCAGCCCACGAGTTCCAACAACTTCCTGATCGATGGCATGGATGACGACGAGCGGCTCATCGGCAGTGTCATCGTCAAGCCGTCCATCGACGCCCTGGCCGAGATGAAAGTGCAGAGTTCGCTGTTCGAGTTCTTCCGCAACCCGAAGTTGGATGCGCGAAACTTCTTGGCCGGGTCCACCAAGCCAAGCTATAAACACAACCAGTTCGGCGGCAGCTTGGGAGGACCGATCCGCAAAGACCGTATCTTCTTTTTCGGTGACTGCGAAGGGCTGCGCATGCGGCAAGGGCAGACCTTCACCAGCAGCGTTTCCATGCCGGGGGCGTGCCAGGGCAACTTCGCCGGCTTGAATGCCCGTATTCGACCCGCTCAGCACCCGCGCCGATTCCGGGGTAACGTCCCCGCTTTCCACAGGACCAGACTCCCGCAAACCGGTTCGACTCCGTCGGGGTCCAACTGTTGAACCTGGACCCGTTGCCGCAAACCGGCGGGTTGGTCAACAACTTCACGATGAGCCCGGCGATCCGGCCGCTGGTGCTCCCCACGGCGTTTTCCGGTGGTTCAATGCCGCTGTTTCGCGCGCGGGGCTGCCGCAGAACATTCAACTCGGGCTGAAACTACTGTTTTGAGGAACCGGGTCCGGCTGGATGGGTTCTCCCTTCCAGCCGGATGTCGCGCGACGAAGAGCCGGCGTACACCGGACGCTGTCCTTCCGCCAGCCGCCAACCGTGCCGGTCCACCGACCAGTACTCCAAGGCGCGTGCATCCACGCGCAGCGTGACTCTGCGGCTCTGGCCCGCACCGAGTTCCACGCGCCGGAACGCGGCGAGCGACTTTACCGCCATACCTACCGGCGCCCCCTCCGCTGGTCCAAGGTAAATCTGCGCGACCTCCGCGCCCGCCACCCGTCCGTCGTTTCGCAGGGTGAAGGTTACGGCGAGGCCGGCAGCCGTAGCCTCCACGTTTAGATGGGAGTACTCGAAGCGGCTGTAGGATAGCCCGTGACCAAATGGAAAGAGCGGCTCGATATTTTGCTGGTCGTACCAGCGATAGCCCACGGCGATGCCCTCGGAGAACATGACCGCAGGCGCCTCTGGGTTCGTTCCGCTTGCGCCAAGGGGGGCAGCCGGGCCGAGACGCTCGGGATGGCCTGCGGCACGGGCAGGCGCGTCCTCCAAGCGAACGGGAAAGGTGATCGGCAATTTCCCCCCAGGGTTTACGCGGCCCGCCAGGACGTTCGCCGTGGCCCATCCGCCTTCCTGCCCCGGATACCACATTTCGAGGATGGCCCGAACCCGGTCCTTCCAGGGCATCTCGACCGGGCCTCCGGTGTTGAGCACCACCAGCGTCCTCGG
>JAPKZC010000943.1:3187-11830 GCA_026394025.1 Candidatus Solibacter sp. | reverse complement strand
TCCCGGCGTGGCTGGCGGCGCCGGCGTTGGGGCCGGGGCTGGCGTGGGTGTTGGGGCTGGCGCGGGTGTTGGGGTGGGAGTGGGCGGTGTCGAGGGCGGTACGTTGCTGCCGTAGAGCGCGCGAATGCCGGCAATATCGTCGCCGGTCAAGCCCGTCGCCAGCTTGTAATAGGGATACATCACCGATCCGGGGCGGTCGGCGTGCCCCAACCCGAGCGCATGGCCGACCTCATGCAGGGCCACCGAGTAGAGGTCTACGTTAGCCCCGGTGCGCCAGGGTTCGTCGGCATCCATGTGCACATCGCCGGCGATCGGCTCGGGGTTTGGCGGAGCGGGATAAAACGTGTGCGCCAAGGTTCCGGAGACGCCGTCGAACGGGTAGCCGTCGCCGTGCGAACCGCGGGCGAAGAGGATATCAAACGTGCGATCAGCCCCCTGCTGCGACCCCGGCGCCAGGGTGAAATTGGCGTACCGGGTCCACTCGCGGAGCGCGCGTTCGATTTCGGACCGGGCCGTGGCCTGATCCAGCTTGTCCGTCAGGGAGCGGATGGAATAGTGCAGCGCCACGTTACCGCCGGAATCCTTCGGCCAGCCGCGGCTCACCAGCACATACTCGCCCACCGGGCCGGACTCGGTGGCCGCTCCGGCGCAGCCGACCAGCGGAACGCCCGCCGCCAGTTCTGCGGACGCGGGCATGATGTAGGCCACATCGTCGCATTCGGCCAGTGCGCCGATGCCACTATGCGGGCCGGAGACCACCAAATGCCCGGTGAGCAGGCCAGCGTTTTCCAGCACGTCGAAGCCGCGCGCGCGCACCGCATCGCGCGCGGTTGCCATGTCCACATCCGTGTGGAACACCACCAGCAGGGCTCCCGTCACCTGGTCCGCCAGCAGGGGGCTGATCTTCTCGGACGACTCCAATTCGCCGGCCGAAAGCACCCCCAGCCCTTCCAGGTCTGGCGCCACCGGGGAGGCTACCATCAGCGCCGCATCGGGCACATATTGCAGCACGCGCATGCCGCGCCGCTCCAGTTCGCGACGCAATTCAGGGCCGGGTTCGGTGGGGAACTGCAGCAGGAAGTGGGTGCCGCGCCCCTCCCGGGGCAGTGTCCTGAGGGGCCGCGCGCCCGCCACCCCGGCTTTCAGCCGGACTACCGGCTGCGCCCAGGCGCACGAAACCAGCAGGAAGGCAGCCAGCGAGACGGCATTTGGGAGTTTCATGTATGCAGCTCTGATTACCCTCTTCGACTCGCTGGCCACGGGTCTCTCGTCAGAACGCCAAAATATTGCCGGTAGGTGAGAATTTCTTGCCGCTCCCGGCACTTACTGAGCACGGACTAGGGATGAAGTACTACTGGTGCGTCCTGCCGCTGGCGGTCTGCGTTCCCCAGGCTTGGGGAGCCGATACCGGACGTGTGCCCTATCATGTCGAGGCCGTGGCCGGCAGTTCCCGCATTGGCGACGGCGGACCGGCACTGGCGGCCCAATTCTCCAACGTCCAGGGAATCGCCATTGACCGCCTTGGCAATCTTTACCTCTCCGATACCGACAACCACCGCGTGCGCAAGGTGTCCGGGGGAGTGGTCACCACCATCGCCGGCACGGGCGTCGCCGGGTGGAACGGCGATGGCAAGTCCGCCTTGAATGCGCAGCTGAACTTCCCCTACGGGCTGGCTCTCGATGCCGCCGGGAACGTCTACGTGGCCGATCTCGGCAACCGGCGCGTGCGCCGCATCAGTCCCGAGGGCGCCATCGTCACCGTTGCCGGCACCGGCCGAAAGGCTTCGTCGCCCGATGGGGCCGCACCCACCGATACCTCGCTGCTCTCCCCGCGCAACGTCGCGGTGGATGCCGCGGGCAACCTGTACATCGCCGAGTTCGAAGGCCACCGCGTGCGCAAATTGACTCCCGATGGGAAGCTCTCGACCGTGACCGGCACCGGGGTGGCCGGGTGGAGCGGCGACGGCCGTCCGGCGCCCACCGCGCAGATCAACTATCCGGCGGGCATGGCGTTCGATCGCGCCGGGGCGCTCTATTTGGCCGATTCCGGAAACAACGCGGTGCGTAAACTGAACGCCGACGGCAGCATCGGCACGGTACTTGGCCGCAACCCGGGCACGACCCTGTACACCCCGCTGGCGGTGGCAGTGGACCCGGCTGGAACCCTGTACGTGGGAGACTCCACCTTCGTGGTGCGCGCCTTCACCACCGCCGGCAGGTGGATCAGCTACGCCGGGACCGGGGTTCCCAGTTTCTCCGGCGACGGCACAAGCGCCCTCAATGCCGCGCTCAATTCCGTGAACGATCTGGCGGCCGATCTCAACGGCAACCTCTTCATCGCCGATGGGGTGCGTTTGCGGCGCGTGGACCCCTCGGGCGGCATCGTGAGCGTGGCGGGCGACGGCTACCTGCATTCCGTGGGCGATGGCGGGCCCGCTGCGATGGCGCAGTTCTACCAGCCGTCGGCGCTGACCCTGGATTCCGCCGGCAACCTATACATTGCCGACAGCGGCACTGCGCGGGTCCGCCAGGTGCTGCGGGGCGGCACCGTGACCACCCTGGCCGGCAACGGAACCGCGGCACGCGGCGCGGCCGATGGAAGCCCCGCCACCAACGTTGCGCTCAATACTCCCCCGTGTCCTGCTGGTTACACCGGCGCGGACCATGCGCACGGTAGCGGGCACCGGGACAAGTGGCGCCAGCCCGGAAGGCACCCTGCCACTGGTGGCGCAGTTGCGTGGACCGCGCGCCGTGTGCACGGACCGCACCGGCAATCTGTACATTGTGGACACCAGCAACCACCGCGTCCTGCGCTTGCCCCCAGGCGGGTCGCTACAAACGGCCGCCGGCAACGGGTCCAAAGGCAGCGCCGGCGACGACGGCGCTGCGCGCCTGGCGCAGTTGGACACACCCAGCGCCTGCGCCACCGATTCCGCCGGCAACCTTTATATCGCCGACACCGCCAACCACACCATTCGTAAGGTGAATCCCGCCGGAGTGATTTCGGCCGTGGCGGGCACGGGCGCGGCAGGCGCGTCGGGCGACGAAGGCGCGGCGACCGATGCGCGCCTGTCTTCACCGTGCGGCGTGGTGGCGGACGACATGGGCGACATCTTCATCGCCGACACCGGCAACCACCGGATTCGCCAGGTGACGCCCGATGGGGTGATCCACAGCATCGCGGGCAGTGGCACGGCGGGCTTCGCGGGGGACGGCAGTCCCGCCGCCGGGGCCTTGCTGAACGGCCCTCAGGGGCTATTCCTGGATGGCGCGGGCAACCTCTATTTCGCCGACACCGGCAACAACCGTATACGCCGCCTGGTGCGGGACGCGGTGGCGCCTGCCCCGGTGACGGAGTTGCCCGTCATCACGGTGGTCAACGCGATCAGCCTGCGTGGCGGAGCGGTGGCGCCGGGAGAGATCGCCACCATCTTCGGCGCGGGTCTCGGACCAGACACCGGAGTGACCGGGGCGTTGGACGCGGAGGGTGTGCTCCCCGGCGTACTCGATGGCGTCGAGGTGCGGTTCGACGGCGCTCTGGCGCCCATCTTCTACGCGCAGAGCGGGCAGGTCAACGTGCAGGTGCCCTACACGGTGGCGAGCAGCGAGACAGTGCCCGTGGAAGTACGTTACCAGGGGAAGCTTGCCGGAGCGGCGCGTGTGGCGGTGGCGCCCTCCGCGCCGGCGATGTTGGCCCTGGTAATCAATCCGGATGGCTCGTCCAACGCGCAATCCACCCCCGCGCCGCGATCCACCTGGATAACGTTTTACGCGACCGGCGAAGGCCTCACGGACGGATGGAACGTGGCGGGAAAGCCGGCGCAGGCGCCCTATCCGCGTCCGCTGCTGCCGATCGCTTTGAGTATTGCGGGCGTGAATGCCGAGATCCTGTTTGCGGGCAGCGCGCCAAACATGATCGGGGTGCTGCAAATCAACGCCCGCGTGCCCGGCGGTTTCGTGGCTCCGGGCGAAACCGCGGTCGCTCTGACCGTGGGTACCGCCAAAGCGCCGCCCATCACGATCTGGCTGAAGTAGGCGCAGTCTCCGCCAGGACGCTGCGCGCGTAATCATCGACGCTGCCGAGTTTGATCCCGAACGTTTCCACCACGGGCGCCATATCTATGGCATCGCCTTGCAGGTATCCGAGCATCAGCGCTGCAAAACTCCTCTGCATCGAATCGGTGGCTCCCTCAAATTGTGAACGTAACACCTGCTCAGGGATATGCTCGAGTTGGAACGGCCTGCCGCCGATTCTTTCGAAGCGAGCCACCACCTCGAGCGGGCTGAGCGCCTCGGGTCCGCCGAACTCGATGGTGGTGCGCTCAGCGGCCGGATGCCGAAGCGCGACCGCGCACATTTCAGCGACGTCCCGGAACGAGACCCAACTGATCGGCGCCGTGCCCGGCCCGTATATGCGGGCTGTCGCGTTCGCATAATCGAATCCCAGCGCCGCGCTCAACCACACTTCCATAAACCAGCTTGCCTGGATGATGGTGAAGTTCAGGGCCGTGACCGCCTTCTCTACCGCCTGCTTCGCATCGTCCAGCGGGAACGAGAGAGCGGGTGACCTGCGAAACGAAACGAAAAGAAAACGTTCCACACTGCAGCTCTTCGCTGTGTTCACCAGGCTCAACTGCCCGGTTGCGTCAACAGACTCGATGGAGTCTCCGGCCTGGCGGGACAATGTCGCGGATGCAGTCGAGATCACCGCATTCACACCGCGACATGCGGCAGCGATCGAGTCGGGGTCTTTGAGGTCGCCAACGCATAGTTCGACGCCGCATGATTGAAGAGCGGCGGTCCTTTCCTGCGAACTCGTTCTGCGGACCAGTGCCCTTACCTTCCGGCCTTGCCGCGCCAGCTTTTCACAAACCGCGCTTCCCACCAGACCGGTAGCACCGACGACGAGTACCATTTCCGTTCTCCCGGACTAAATCATACAACCGATCGCCGCAACCCGGCCCACCAATTTCCCGGTTTTTATGGCGTCTCTCCCCCCCCGAACGCGCAAAAAGCTGGTAATCGGGGCAAAAATTTCCGACAATCAGAGACGGAACTGAGAAAAGCTGCAAAGGTTGCCTCTTATGGCGGACGCTCGCGGCGAAGTTACCGGGCTGCTGGCCGGGCTGAAGCCTGGCCGGAAGGTTGAGGGATCCTCTTGGGACACTTCAGCCGACGCGGCTGACCAACCGGCTTCATCTCAACTCGCCGAGGGCGTCCAACTGGGTCCCTATCGCGTCGAAGGCTTGCTCGGTGCGGGCGGCATGGGCGAGGTGTATCGGGCGCGCGATACCAGGCTGGATCGCACCACCGCCGTGAAAGTGCTCCGCCCTGCGCTGGCCAGCCATCCGGATTTCCGCAAGCGCTTTCTTAGGGAAGCCCGCGCGGTCGCCGCGCTGAACCATGCCGGCATTGCGGTGATCTACGAGGCCGGCGAATCCCTCGATCGCCTCTACCTGGCGATGGAATACGTCGCCGGCCGCACGCTCAAACAGGAGCTTGAGTCCGGCCCTGTGTCCACCCACCGGCTGATCGATTATTCCCTCCAAATCGCCGGCGTCCTGGACCACGCCCACGCACGCGGCATCGTGCATCGCGATATCAAGCCGGGCAATGTCATGATCACGCCCGATGGCGTGATCAAGGTGCTCGACTTCGGCTTGGCCAAGCAGGTTTTGGCAGGTGATGAGACGGCCACCAATCTCACGACTCCCGGATTCGTCGTCGGCACGCTGCACTACTGCCCGCCGGAAATTCTGGCCGGCCGGCCCGCCACGGTTCGCAGCGATCTCTACAGCCTCGGCGTGTTGATGTATGAACTGGCTTGCGGCCGCCTGCCCTTTGCCGGCCTCGAGGGGCCCGCGCTCCTCTCGGCGGTGATCGCCGGAGAAGCGGCTCCGCTGCGCCAGCGCAACCCGGCGTTGCCGGAGGCCCTGGTAAGGGTCATCGCCCGGGCCATGTCTCCACGGCCGGAGAATCGATTCGCCCGCGCCGCGGACCTGGCCGCGGCGCTGCGCAGTGTCGAAGGTGTATCCGCGGCCAACGTTGTGCCGGAACCTGCCATGCCCGTGGTCGGCGTGCTCGATTTCGAAAACCTCTCCGGCGATAGCGCGGTGGACTGGCTCGGTACCGGACTGGCTGAAACCATCACCGCCGACTTGCGGCGGCTCAAGGCTGTCCAGGTAGTGAGCCGAGAGCGTGTTCAGCAAGAGCTTCACCGCCTGGGCGGAAGCGGGGACCTGGCCGCCCTCGGCGCACAGATGAACGCGCGTTGGCTGGTAACCGGCAGCTATCAGCGTTCCGGCAACCGCATCCGCATCACTCCGCACCTGCTCGAGGCCTCCACCGGCGAAGTGGCGCCCACCGGCAAGGTTGACGGCGCCTGGGATGACATTTTCGACTTGCAGGACCGTGTGGTCAACGAACTCGCTCAAGCCCTGCAGTTGGAAACGAAAGCCAGCGCTCCCCAGCGGATCGCCGCCACCGAGTCCCTGCGCGTGGAAGCCTATGAGCAGTACGCGCAAGGGCGCAAGAGTTTCTACATGCTCGGCAAGGATTCGCTGGAGCAAGCCCGCCGTCATCTCGAGAGCGCCATCGAGCTCGATCCGTCCTACGCCATGGCCTATTCCGCGTTGGGCCACACTTTCGCCATGCGCTGGATCCATCGCACCGATCCGGACGATCTAAGCCGCGCTTCCTGTTTTCTGCAGCGCGCGCTCGAACTCGATCCGGAATTGGGCGAACCTCACGCCTTGCTCTGTTACGTGTACATGAGACAGGGCAAGTTCGACCAGGCCATGCAAGCCGGCGCCAAAGGAGTGGAAAACGATCCTGGCCTTTACTACTCCCACTACTTCCTCGGTACAGCCTGCTGGGCGGCCGGCTACGAGCTTTCCGACGCCTACCTCCAGCACGGAGTGAAGCACTTTCTGGACGCCCATCGCATCGAGTCTGCCTACGTGCCCAGTTGGGTCGTCCTCGGCGGATTGCTGCTACATACCGGCGCTTACGATCGCGCCGAGTCGTTTCTTCGCGAGGCCCTGGAGGTGGAGCTCTCGGGGCGTGCCATCAGTACGTTTCCATTCGAAGAAATGCTGCTGGCGCAAATCGGCCTGCACCGGCTCGATTGGGAGAAATCCCTGGATTGGCATCAACGCGGACTCCAGCGCCTGGGCGCCCTGGATCACATGTATCGCGAGTTGTCCATCGCTACCCACGCTTGCGGCACGGGGGACATCCGCCTGCGCCAGAAGGACTCTCAGCAGGCTCTGGCGGATTATCACCGCGCCTGGCGCATCGTTCGCGAATATCCGCGCATGCTCGGCAATCAGCGTCTTCTCACGCGAACCCTGGCCGGCATGGCAAGCGCCTATGCCGGTCTCGGGGATCGTCCCCGCGCGTCGCAACTTGTCCAGGAAGCCGCCCGGAATCTGGACGCCGTTCTTGGCGAACCCGGCACTTTCATGTTTGGCGTGTTCACGTTTGAGTTGTGCCATGCTTTGGCTGTGGCTCGTCTCCGGCTGGACGACGACGCCGGCGCTTGCGATCTCCTGCAAACTGCCGTGGAAAAAGGCTGGCGCGATCTGCCTTGGCTGCTATCCGACCCGGAACTGGCTCCGCTCCAGTCCAGCCCCGTGATTCAATCGCTCATCGAGCGGATGCGCCGCTTTCCACCGCTGACCTTCGCTCCCAATCCGTGAGGTTACGGCGCCGGGTCCCGCTGGATTCGGGCGGAAAACGCCTTGCCGTTGGGCCACACACTGAGCGCGAAACCGCCATCCGGGAAGGGTGTCTATGCCGCCATTCATTGCATTGGGCTGAAGCAGGCCGGTGGCTCCGCTATGCTGGGGGAATGCCGCCCATTGCCCTGACCATCGCCGGCAGCGACCCGAGCGGGGGCGCGGGAATTCAGGCTGACCTGAAGACCTTCCACCAGTTCGGCGTCTACGGCGAAGCTGTGGTCACCCTGCTTACGGTACAGAACACGGTGCGTGTGTCGCGCGTGGTGGTGATGCCGCCCGCGCTGGTGCTGGAACAACTCGCCGCCGTGCTGGAAGACATCCCACCCGGGGCCGCCAAGACCGGCGCGCTGGGCTCGGCCGAGATGGTGGAGGCGGTGGCGCGCGCCGCGGCGGATTTTGCCTTCCCGCTGGTGGTGGACCCCGTGATGGTCAGCAAGCATGGCTTGAGTCTGTTGCCGTCCGCGGCGGCGGCGGCCATCCGCGAACTGCTGCTGCCGCGCGCCTTCCTGGTCACGCCGAACGTTCCCGAGGCGGAAGCGCTCACCGGCATGGAGATCCACACCTTGGACGACATGCGTGGCGCCGCCTGCCGTCTGCGGGAACTGGGCGCGCGAGCCGTGCTCATTAAGGGCGGGCATCTGGAGGGCGATGCCACCGACGTGCTCTTAGACGGCGCCGAGTGGCACCAATTCCCAGCGCCGCGCGTGGCCACGCCCCATACCCACGGCACCGGATGCACCTACTCCGCCGCGATCACGGCCGGCCTGGCGCAGGGACTGGCGTTGGCTGTCGCGGTGGCGCGAGCCAAGCGTTTCATCCACGAGGCAATCCGGACCAACCCCGGGCTGGGGAAGGGTTCCGGACCGGTCAACCATCACGCGAGGGTAGAATGACGTTTCAG
>JAPKZC010000943.1:2786-3116 GCA_026394025.1 Candidatus Solibacter sp. | reverse complement strand
GGTGCCACGGAATCCGTGGCCCGGCCGGTGACGGAGATGTTGCACGTGTGGATCTCCGCGCACTTGCCGCCGGATTCGGCTTCGCCGTTCGACGCCGGACGCGCGGCGTTGGCGCTCCAGCTACTGGACGAACTCGGCGATTCGGCGGAGTTGCCGGAGTAGTTCGCTTCCCGCGCGGCGCGTGATGTTTTGCATGTCAAAACGTACGTGACAGGGATCAACCGCCAACGTTGACTTAACGTGTTTAAATGCCTTGATTTTCTTCGCCCGCCTGTTTTTGGCTATGAAACATCACCAGTGAGTGGAATATTCCTTGCGCCCCTGGACGTC
>JAPKZC010000943.1:0-2708 GCA_026394025.1 Candidatus Solibacter sp. | reverse complement strand
ACGAGGTCTACCCAGCTTTAGGAAATAGAGGGGTTTAACCTATGCCTCGCCTTGTCGCGATCGCGCTCGCCAGCGCTCTTGCCGCCTTTGCGCAAACCAACCGTGGCGCCATCACGGGAACGGTGACGGACCAATCCCAATCCGTGGTCCCCGGTGCAAGCATCACCATTACCAACATCGGCACCAGCGAGGTGCGCAAGCTGACCACCGGCCAGGCCGGTACGTATTCGGCCCCCGACCTGGACCCGGTGACCTACCGGGGGGAAGGGGAGCTGAAGGGCTTCAAGAAATCGGTGGTCGAGGATGTGAAAGTCGACACCGCATCCACCGCCACGGTGAACGTGACGCTGCAAACGGGCACGGTGGATACACAGGTGACGGTATCGGCGGAAGTGGCCATGCTGAATGTGGATTCGGGCGCCACCAGCAGCACGGTGACCGCGCGCGAGATTCAGGACGTTCCCCTGGTCAACCGCAGCGTGCTGGATCTGGCGATGGTGCAGCCCAACGTGAGCGGCGACCCGGGGAGCGAGAACCCTCTGATTGTCAGCGAGACGACTTGTCCGGGATGCAACATCAGCGTCAACGGCGGGCGTCCGCTAAACACGCTGATCATGGCCGACGGCACCAACAACACGGGCGTCAGCCTGGCGCGCACCATGGTGAGCTTCTCGCCGGAGACGGTGCAGGAATTCACCGTGCAGACGACGGCATTTTCGGCGGAATACTCGTCCACCGGCGGCGGCGTGATCAGTGCCACCACCAAGAGCGGCACCAACAGCTTCCAAGGAACCGCCTTGTGGTACAACCGTAATCCCAAGACCGCGGCTGCCCCATTCACCCAGTCGGCCAACAACCGGCCCATGCCCACGCTGAAGTACAACCAGTTTTCGCTGACGGCGGGCGGACCGGTGGTCATCCCGAAGATCTACAACGGCAGGAACAAGACCTTCTGGTTCGCCGGGTTTGAGCCGTTCTACCGGCGAGATCACCTGGACCAATACGGCGTGCTGCCCACCGATGGCATGCGCGCGGGCGATTTCAGCGGACTGGTCAACACGCCGAGCGGCTGGCTGCCGCAATCCGTGGTGGATCAGTTCAAAGCCACCGCGCCCACCGCGGTAACGGCCAACGACAGCGTGATTTACAGCCAGTACAACGTGGCGGCGGGCAACCAGTTCACCCTGGGAACTATTCCCACGGGAAGCACGACGTACTTGCCCTTCCCGGGCAACAAGATTCCCACCAGCCTGCTGGACGCCAGCGCCATCAAAGCCATGAAATACATTGCGCCGGCGGGCTCCTACTACCTGAACAGCAACGGTCTGGTTTCCAACGTGTTCTCGCCGCGCCGGCTGCGCCAGGAAGAGAAGCGCTACACCATTCGCGTGGACCAGGTGATCACCGACAAGGACCGCCTCAACATGCGCTATACGGCGACTCCCATCGTGAAGATTCAGGATACGCCGATCTCCACCACCGGAGCAGGTGGCGACTATAGCTGGGCCAAGCAGGCGATGCTGGCCTACACCCGGATGATTTCCCCGACCATGTTCAACGATCTGCGGCTCAACTACACGCGCGGCCGATTCAGCAATACGCTGGCGCCGGAGTGGGACGCCAAAACGGGAGCCAACCTGAGCACGGAACTGGGCTTGCCCATCCTGACCAAGGGCGGCGTGCCGGCGTTCTATGGCCTGTTCCCCGGATGGCGGCAGCTCCAACGCGACCGGCATCGGCGGGGGCGGCTCCACCCAGGTGGAAGACCGGGAAGAGCGCTACGCGCTGACCGATATCCTCTATAAGAGCCACGGCGCGATGAGTTGGAAATTCGGCTTTGACGCTTCGCACGCCCTGCAAAACGTGCTGCCGCTGTTTGCGTCCCTGGGCGGGCAGTATGCCTTCTCGAATGTGCAGACCAACTCCACGGGCACGGCGGCAGGCACTGGCGGGTCGCCGTTCGCCAGCTTCCTGCTGGGTGTAGTCAACGGCACGGTGACGCTGCGCAACGCGCAGATTCCCTACTATTACCGGTGGAATTCCTACGCGGGGTTCGTGCAGAACGATTGGAAGGTGCGGCGCAATCTCACCCTCAACATCGGTGTCCGCTACAACGTCCAGATGCCGCGCACGGAGAAGTTCAACCGCCAGGGCGTGTATCGTCCGGAACTGGCGCAGAGTGTCGCGCTGGCCACACCGCTCACCCTCCAGGATGGGACGGTGCTCAAGAGCGTCCTGGTGCCTCCATTTGCCTTTAGCGGCCGGGGCGGCAATTCGCGTTACATGACGCCCACCGACTACATGAACTTTGAGCCTCGCTTCGGCTTCGCCTGGAGCCCCACTTTCCTGCAGGCGCGCCACCTGACCCTGCGCGGCGGCTACGGACTTTCCCACGCTCCCTTGACGGGCGCCACCCGCCTGCCGGGTCCGGATTTCGGCGCCACCACGGGCTTCGCCAGTGCCGTGCCCTCGGCGACGGTGAATCCGAACTATGTCATGCGGCTGGGCGAGAACCCGCCACTCATCATCCCGCAAACCCCCGAGCAGGTGATCAACGCTCCCGAAAACGGGTTGGTGACGACGAACAGCCTCTACTACCAACAGGGCGTGGGCGGCTACGCGGTGAGCGCCAACTATCACACCCCGTACATCCAAAACTGGAACCTCACCATCGCCTGGCAGTTGAACCGGGCCACCACCATGGAGAT